>JACRLR010000016.1:300000-507638 GCA_016219645.1 Nitrospirota bacterium | reverse complement strand
CCACTGCGGATAGAGCGGCAGCGCCACCTGCTCCACCCGAATCGCGTAGTAGAGCGGATGCCAGCGGTCCTCCGCCCACAGCCCGTCCTCGCCGATGCGCACCAGGCTCTGCATGCGGATCTTCCCCACGCAGGCCGCCATACAGCGGGTTTCCATCGGCTCCCCGCCGGTCAACGGATCCTTCCCTTCGATCCGCGGATAGCAGGCAATGCACTTCTCCGACACCCGGGTCGTGCCCCGATACATCGGCTTCTTGAACGGACATTGCTCCACACACTTCTTGTAACCCCGACAGCGGTTCTGATCGATCAAGACAATGCCGTCCTCCGGCCGCTTGTAGATCGCCTTCCGCGGGCAGGCCGCCAAGCACCCGGGGTACGTGCAGTGGTTGCAGATCCGCTGGAGATAGAAGAAGAACGTCTCATGCTCCGGCAGGCTGCTGCCCGTCATCTTCCAGGGCTCGTCGCGGGAAAACCCCGTCTTATCGATGCCCTCCACCAGCGCCCGCATCGACGTCGCCGTATCCTCATAGATGTTCACGAACCGCCACTCCTGGTCCGTCGGGATATAGCCGATCGCCGCCTGGCCCACCTTGGCCCCCGCGTCGAAAATGGTCATCCCTTCCGGCCCACCCGCACGTTCCACACCTGGCCGCCCGGGTTCACCTGCTCGATGAGTTGGGTGATCTTCACATCGTAGAACTGCGGATACCCGCCGTAGGGCTTGGTCTCCACGTTGTTCCACCACATATATTCCTGCCCCTTGGAGAAGAGCCAGGTCGATTTATCCGCCATCGAGCAGGTCTGACAGGCGAGACAGCGGTTGATATTGAAGACAAAGGCAAATTGCCATTTCGGGTGCCGCTCCTCGTAGGGATACAGCATCTTCCGCCCCAGTTGCCAGTTATACACTTCAGGCATTGTGTCTCTCCTTTCAGTCGAGGGCGAGACAGGCGAGACTCGCCATCCGTCTCTTCTGTCTGATCCCGCGCCTCATCCCCGGTTGTGTGCTTTCCAGTCTCGCGAGTCCCGCGTCTCGCGCATGTCTCGCTAGACTTTAATCTTGATGTGTTCACCTTTGAGCCACTTGATCATGAACTCGTTCTCTTGGCCCGGCGTGAATCCGGTCCGCACCGGTTCCCACGGACCCCGCGCCCCGATCCCGCCGTCTTCGGCCTTCGTTGCTTGCCCGGCAAGGAGTCCGTCTGGTGCATCGGCATCAACCAGTTCCGGGTAAAGGACTGTTGGGCCCCATAGCGGAAGTTTGACTGATAGCCCGTGTCCACCGCAATCGCCCGCCCGTCCGGCCGGGTCTCATGCCCCTTGACCGACTTCGGCGTCGCCACGTACGGCGCATGCTTCGACATCGTCACGTGGTACGGATAGGCCGGATTATACTTCGCCCGGATCATGAGGCGGGAGACCTTGTAGTAGGGGTCACTGGGTTTCCAGCCCCGGTAGGGCCGGTCCACGGGATTCCCGGTAGGGATCGCCAAAGTTGGACTCGTAAATCTGCACCCAGTCGTTCACGGACCATTGGCTGTGCACCCGATGCCGGGTCTTCGGCGTCACGCAGTAGAACTGGTAGCCCTTCTCCCACAAGGGATTGGCATGCCGCTTGATTTCCTGCCACGGGAGCTTGATGTTCCGCACCGTCTTGTCGTCATGGTGCTGCGCCGTGATCGGAATCCCGTAGTCATCCGGCCGGACATAGGGATTGGTGGTCATGATGGCGTTGGGCAGATAGGGGGTCGCTTCCGTCCCCTCCCGGTGCGAGATGAAGTTTTCGCCATACTCGATCGCTTCGGGCTCGGTCCGGTACGTTTCGTACCGGCCAGTCCTGGTCCACATGGGCTTCGACTCGTTGGTCTCTTCCCAGAACGCAAGCCGAGGATAGGTGCGGGTCATAACCATCCAGCCCTTTTCCGACTTCAGCATGACATCACCGTTGTACCCGTAGAAGGTGCTGGAGGCATCGAGCATCCGTTGAACATAGACGTCGACGCGGTTTTCATAGACGAACTTGAAATAGTCGCGGAACCGCTTGTCGCCCGTCATCTCCGACAACTTCGCCGCGACCCCCGCAAAGGGATCCAGGTCGTTCCGCGTGTCATACAACGGCCGGATCCCGCCCTTCCAGATCTGCACCCACGGGTTGGAGACCGTGATGGTCATTTCCGGATAGGTGAATTCCATCCAGGTATTACAGGCGAAGGCAAGATCACTATGGTTGATATCCGAAGTCATTTCGACATCCTGCGTCATAATAGCTTCGATGTTCGGGTCCACATTGTGGACCACATCATAGTGATGTTTGGCGTTGTTGACATGGTTTGTGTTGGAGACCCACCGGAACTTGCTCGGGGACGGCATGTGGGTCTTGCCGGTAAACACCTTGCGTCCATACTTCGGGGTATTGACGATCAGGGGGGTATCCCCATGGGCCCAATAGCCAACCTCTTCGCCGTAGTAATAGGTCTGAGTCTTGATTTCCTTGCCGTGCGCATTGGGATCCAGGGTGATGTTGAACGGATCCTCCCCTGTGTGCACCGCAAGCCCCGCGCCGGACCAGGGCGTGGCCGTAAAGGTACCGGCCTTATAGTTACCGGCCCAGGTATTCTGCCCGGCACCGAACTTTCCGACGTTGCCGGTGACGATGAGCACCATGGCAGCGCCACGGGAATTTGAAGTCTGGTGGAAATAATGATTCGTGCCTTCGCCATTATGGATGGCTGCCGGCTTGATCGATCCTGAATCCCGCGCCCAGCGCACCAGCAGATCCTTCGGCGTCCGACAGATCTGATGGCAGGTGTCCAGGTCGTAATCCTGGAAATGCACCAGGTACATCTGCCAGACCGGCATCGCGTCGACTTCCCGCCCATTCAACAGCTTCACCCGATAGGTCCCGGTGAGGGCCGCATCAATCCCGCTGTTCTCATAGTGCCAGCCGACCTGCTCCCGATGGAGCGGCACCGCCTGCTTCTTATTCAGGTCCCAGACCATCATCCCGCCGAGCCGCTGCACCTGGTCCGGCTTGAGGGACTGTATCCGGCCCGAGTAACTCTTCGAGAAGTCCGGGAACTGGTAGTCCGCCACCACGTCGCGCGGATCCAAGAACTGCAGGGTGTCCGTGCGGACCAGTATCGGCGCATCGGTATGCCCTTTCATGAAGTCGGTGTCATGCATATTCTCATCGACAATAATCTTCAGCGCTCCTAAGAAAATTGGGCCGTCAGCCGCAGGCCGGACCGGCATCCAGTAGTCGGCCCGATAGGCCGTGGGATTATACTCCGGCGTAATGACCACGACCCGGGCGCCCCGTTCAATACATTCCAGCTTCCAATGGGCTTCCGGCATCTTGTTCTCGACGAAGTTCTTTCCCCAGCTGGTGATCAACTTGGAGAAGCGCATATCTGCAAGGTCACAGTCGGACCCTTGGGCTCCACACCACCAGGGATCTGAAGGGTTCTGGTCACCATGCCAGGTATAGTTCGACAAATAGCGACCGCCCTGCGCCTGCTCCGGGCCGACCTTCCGGATCCAGACGTCTAACAACGCATTGACACCCCCGTTCATCCGGGCATTGGCCATCTTGCCGATGATCCCGAGAACCGGCATGCCAGCACGATGTTTGAATGTGCGGGTCCCGGCCCCCTTCATCATTTCGATCATCTCCGGCGCATACCCCTGCTCCCGCAGCCCATACACTCGCCGGTGGAAGGTGAAGCCCTTCAAACACATCCGCGGGTTATGGGCAAAGGTGCCGCGATTCCCGTACAGGTCTTCGTAGGTTTGATGGTCGTAGTTCTGCTCGACGCGCATCACCACGCCGTTCCGCACGAAGGCCCGGACCCGACAGGCATGGGTGTCGTTCGGGGAACAGACCCAGGTAAAGGACGAATCGTACCGGTATTGGTCGTGATAGACCCGCTCCCAGGACCGATCCGGATAGTCCCCCAGCGGGTTCCCGACTTCGATGACCGGCTGGAGCGCGGTCAGCGCCAGCACGTTGTCCGCCACCGCCACTGCGGCCACGGTGCCTGCCGTGACTTTTAAGAACTGCCGACGTGACAAAAACATGGGTCCCACCTCCTCTAATTTTGAGGGGTTTTCTGTAAGCCCCCCGCAACACACGGAAATTTATTGACTAGAATCTTTCATTCCTAGAAATCATGGACATATCTCTAAACTTAGTTGGCATAAGACTACCTACCAGTCATCATCAGCAAGATGGCTGCCAGGTTGGATAAAAATCGACACTGCCGGGGACATGCGAGATAACGCATTGAATTTAAACAATAAATACTATAACTTCTGAAAAATAATGAATCGTGGAGACAGAAGAAATTTCACAAATTGAATATGTAGATATGCCCAACATAATAAAATACCTATGCTGCGTGTAATATCCACAGCTTATGGTGGCATATCTTGATATGCCACCATAAGACCATGCTGGAAAACATCCAGTGTATGAACCATAACGCTATCATTTGGATTATTCTGCTACGAATAGGAAACGAGACAGTGCAAAGAAACAGCTGGTGAGATTGACGAACAGCAAGATCGTTACGAATGGGAGACACAAGCTACTGATTCTCGATCACCTCGCTTCCTAGGAATCTTTTCATGAGCAGCGAAAAATGTTGCCGTGGTATACCGCTGTCTTCAGCGGCCTTTGTGATGACACCTCCATGCTGGGCAAGTTTCGCACGGAGATAAGACTTCGTAAACTCTTCAAGCACCTGCTCCTTTGCTTCCATGTATGGAAGAATAGTGGCGCTCGGTTCGCCTGAGGCGAGAGACTCGGCCTCACTTTGCGGAATCACGCTTCTCACGTCGTGGGCTCGAATGGTGTCGCCGGTCGTGAGCATAGCCATCCGTTCCACGACATTGCGGAGCTCTCTGCCATTCCCAGGCCAGGAATAGGAAACCAACAGCTCCATTGCCTCTTCAGTAAAATGGCACTGCCCCTTGCCCATCGATCGAAGCAGACGGCTGAATAAATGACGTGCGATAATGGGGATGTCCTCGCGACGCTCCCGAAGCGGCGGCACCTTAATCGAAACGACTGCGAGTCGATAATACAAATCCTTCCGGAAGGTCCCTTCACGCACTCGAGCTTCCAGATTTCGGTTCGTCGCAGCGATAAAACGCATATTGATTCGGCGAACTCTGGTTCCACCTACGGCGCGCACCTCGCTTTCCTCCAATACTCGGAGGAGTTTCGCTTGAAGCAATAGGGGAAGCTCTCCGATTTCATCGAGAAACACGCTTCCACCGTTCGCTAATTCAATGAGCCCGGGCTTATCAGCGATCGCACCGGTAAAGGCCCCCCGTACATGCCCGAACAGCTCCGATTCCATCATCCCCTCTGGAACAGTTGCACAATCGATTACTTGAAAGGGCCGACTGCTCTCCGGACTCTGTTGATGGATTGCCCGTGCGATCATTCCCTTTCCTGTTCCGGTTTCGCCGGTGATTAACACTGTTGAACGGACCTGAGCCGCCTCCTGAATACTCCGTACAATCTTTTCGAACGAAGCTCCACTCCCGACGAAACTATTGGCTTCGAATTCTTGCCGGTCCCGTTGCTCATAGATCGCATGCCGGCGGAGCACTTCCGAGATACGAATCGCCCGATGGAGCCGTATCCCCAAATCCTCCGCATTGACAGGTTTCAGCACATAGTCAAAGGCACCTCGCCGCATTGCATCTACAGCCAGAGGAATGGCGTTCATTCGAGTCACCATGATAACAGGCAAATTTGGATCGATCTTTTGAATGCGGCTGACGAGGTCCAATCCGTCCATTCCCGGCAACATCATGTCGGTCAGCACGAGATCGACGGTCTGTTCCCCTATCAGCTGCAAGGCCCCCTCTGCCGTGGCACGAACCTCCATCTCGAAATCTCCCCCGAGTGGTTTCAGGTCCGCCGATTCAAGGGCATGCAGCATCAACTCAACATCCGTTGCATTGTCCTCGACAATGAGAATCGTGAATGGCACTTTGGAGTTGGCTCTGTTCGTTCGGATGTCGGACACTGTGCCACGTGTCATCATCTCTCCCTTCCTCACAGAACCCCTCGCGGGGCAACATCGACCACATCGGAAACTCTCGACGTCTGGGTCCTGCCATTGGAGGCATTCCCCTGCTCCTGAAAACTCGGAACCGTGAATTGTACTGTGCAGCTCTGCCCATCGACTCCGTCGATCCACACCTTGCCACCATACAGAGCCACAATGCGTTGGATGATGGTCAGACCGATCCCGCTGCCAGCTGCATCGGACATCAACAAGCGGACAAACGGCTGAAATACTCGACTGCGTTGAGTCGAAGGAATCCCTATCCCGCGATCCTCGACAGAGAAGGCCACCATAGGACCCTCTACATGCCCGCTAATCCTTACCATCGGTGCCTCTCCTGCCCTTGTGAATTTAAGCGCGTTCGAGACAAGGTTGTCGAAGATTTGCCGAAGATAGGCACCGTGACAGGCAACGAGCGGTAGCCCCGGTTCAACCCGTACGACGGCACGGAGCCGCTCGATCTCACCGGCCCTGGCTTTCAACACCTCGTCAATAATCACAGTCGGATCGACAGCCGTAATGGCCCCCTGACCCATACCGACACGAGCCACGGTCAAGATTCCTTCCACACGCTGCACAAGATCCCTACCATTCTCTTCGATAAGAGATAACCAGCGCTTCGTCCGGTCGTCGAATTGCCAACCGCACTGCTGGACCAATAACCGCGCGAGTTCTTCCATACGAGCCCCCGGCCCCTTAAGATCATGAGCCAAGGTTTCAGCAAGGTGCTCGAGCTGTTGGAGGCGTGCAGCCAACCCCCGTTGCCGCTGTTCCGCAGCTTCATACAGCCGCGCGTTGGAGATAGCCAGCGCAGCCTCCTGAGCCAATCCTCCGGCCAGGCGTAGATTCCATTCATGCGCTCCCCTGGGTCGATCGGCCAAGAGCGACAGGACGCCGAACGGAATCCCCTGCGCCAACAGGGGAATTGACAACATACTGTCCCCAATCAAGTTCCGCCGCAAAACTTGTGGCCGTTCGTCAAAACGAAACCGTTCCCCCGTGGCCGCCTCGCGCGTCTCAAATGCTTGAACACTGACCGGGAGTTCTTCCCATAGCATGACAGATTTCTTCAGGCGGTCATTCCATTCGCCGGATGCAGCTTCAACCACCCAGCAGCCCATTTGATCATCGCGAAGGAGCACAAGACAGACATCCGCTTTGACCAATTCCACCGCTCGGTCCGAGATACGCCGGAGCACTCCGTCCAGACCGTCGGGGCCGATGGTGTTGATCTCACGGCCGACGGCGATGAGCGTCTCGATCTCTTGGGTGTGCGTCTCGATGCGACGAGCCATGGCGAGATAGGCATCCGCCAATTGACCGAGTTCGTCCTTCGCTCCTCGACCCACAGCCAACAGTTCGGTAATGCCTGCCATGTCGACCTGCGCTCCGATACTTCTGGTGGCTGATTCAAGCTGCATGATTGGATCCTTGAGAGAGCGGGCTAACACGCGTGAGACAATCCATCCCAACGCAACCACACCGGCCAGCGTGATCCACAGTCCCACAAACGTCCGCTGCGATAGCCCGTCCGCTTGTTCCTTCAAGAAATTTCGGTGCCGCATCAGGCGATCTTCGACGGTCCGGAGATCTGCGCGGAGCAGATCGGACAGTCGGAGCCCTTCGCCAGACCGCACGTACTCCAACGCCTTGTCCCCTCGCCCCCGCTGAATGTCTGCGATCAATTCCTGTTTGGAATGCAGAAAATCTTTCAGTTGCCGCTCGATCGAATCCAGTTGGTTCGAAGAGCCGGGTAGCTTTGCCAGCGATGCTGAGGCATCCGATAGCGCCTGGTTGAGCTTCGCTTCAGCTTCGATCAGCGGAACAAGGAAGGCTGGTTGCTGGGTCAAGACATACCCGCGAAAACCGTCCTCAATATCGACGGCGAGTCGCTCCAGGACATGGACTTGTTTATCGGCCAGCGTGAGGTCTTGCTTCTGTTGTTGCAGCCCAAGTAACTGTTGAACAACATAGAGGTGAATGGCAATGCCTGCGCCGAGCGGTACGCAAAGCAACAGGAGCATCACCCAGACCTTGTGCTGGATACGGAGGTGATTCACCCATTGCACAACCCATCGGCCCATTCAGTGACGTCCTTTCGATCCCTGCCACAGGCACAGAAGGCTGCAGTTAGTCATTAATCTGGGCCTTAAGAGAATCAAGTGTCAAGACGGGTACATCGGAGGACACAGCACTTGTGCTGATCATAAGAATGATGCCCTTCGTCCCTAAAAACGAGAAACCCCATCCCGGCATGGCGCCGAATTGGGGTTTCTCATTCTGCTATCACTCGCGCCCTCACGAGGTACGAGAGGATCTTTATCCGCGACCGGTTCCCTACTAAAGCTTGAGGGTAAACCAGGTAGAAAGCGCCTTCATGCCGTTACGTTCAATGTTATTACCGTCCCAAACTGCAAACGCGATCGGCACTGACATTCCAGCCTTGAACTGGGTGTCGTTGGCATCACCGGTTTCCAACGCACGCTTCACCACCACACGCCATGTTGGGCCTGTGTACCCACCACCCTTGACGGAGCCAGAGGGTTCCCACACCCCGTTCCCGATGACATCCTGATGCGCTTGCGTCGTGAGGGTGCTGAAACCATTGGCATTTAGATCCTCAACCGAGCTCACACGCAAGGTTGGGTCGGACATGATATTCCCCGACCAAATACCAGGATTGAAGGGCCCAAGGCTGCGACCGATCCGATCCGGATAGGTCACACCACCAGCCGGCTCTTCGAAATAGAAGTCCCAAAAAATACTTGGGTATTGGTCATCCACATCCCAAATGCCTGCGCTATCCTTGCCGAGATCCTTTTGCCACTCCGCATTCCACCGCCAAATATTGGTCGTTCCGCCCGACTGCCCCATACACTGGAAGGGTGGAGCTCCAGCCGTGTTAACCGGGAACATAACCGCTGCCTGATCCCGGAAATCTTGAGGACCGATAGCCGTATCGTTCTTGGTCTGGTCGTTCCACTCTATCCGCAAACCGATCTCTTTGCCGTTAGTCATGGCTTTCACGAACACCGATTTGACTGAAATGTTCGGATGCATCGGCGTCGTGATCAGCTGTCCGCTCAACGGAACAATGACCCCGGGGACGCCTTCCCAAACCGGGTTCGCGCCATCCATCGGAATTGCTCCCTTGATCATCTTTGCCGGAATTGTCACCGGCTGACTGACTGCCAACGGCACCTGCCCCATCGTCAGCATCACGCCAACGATCAATGCAGAGAGAAGAATGCCAAACACCACACGCTTGCTGTGTGTCTGCACCAAACTCATGAGATACGCCTCCTCTCGATTAAACGATTATGGTTCACAGCGGCCACGGTCAATCCTTTCCGATCAGTATCATGATGACTGCCCAGGCCACACCAAAGAGCACCGAGGCGATGATAATGCCAACCCTCACACGGTTGTTCGTCGACTGTGGCTCTTTGCCCATCCTTATACCCTTTCTTTCGATAAAAAGAAAGACCGCGGTTCCATGATCATAACCGGAAACCAGGGCATGGAAACCTTTATCGATAGGCAATCTTATGCAGTCCCCACCGGCCCTTCCTGCCCCTTGTCTTTCTCTTGGGCCTTCTTATCCAAAAATGAGTCTGCGCCAACTTCGTTCAGCAACAGGCTCAGTTCATTGCCCTGGTCCTGTGCGCCGCACTCATAGGTCTGGCCTTCCGGCGCATTAAAGGTCGCCGGCCGATAATCGGACTCCGAATAGGGTTGCGGAACGACGCCTAGGAATGCGGTTTCAAAATCCATCCACTCTGCCATCAGATCTGCCACATGTTTGTAGAAACCGGACGACGCTTTCCTGACCAACATCCGGCAAAATAGCGGGACCCACCGGCCGATATGATTTTTCACAAAATTTTTCTGCGCGTCCAGGACGATTTGGGTCTTGTCTGCTCCATCGTGACAGCGCGAATATGACTCTTTGTATGCCAGGAAATGCATGAACTCGAATTCGACACTTAAATGATCCAGCCGTTCGTGAATATCCTTGGACAGTTCCACCCCAAACGCACGATAGAATCCGGCGATATCGCCCATAACCTGCGATTGAGCAAATACGTGATCATTTCCGAAAAGCGTTTCGTAGGGAGGACAATCGAGGGTAATGACGTTACTGAACACTCGGCGGTGTTCTGCCTGCAGATCGCTGAGTTTCCAATTGACACATTCTGAAGCCACGACCTTCTCGATCTGATCGAGCTGGTTACGCAGCAATACCAGTTTGAGCTTGGCCCGTTCACCCCCGATGCCGTCGAGCGCCTGATCTAAAGCTTCGAGCGCCGCTCGCCCATCGTCGACGAACTCTCCACATTGCACGTAGTCAAGAAACTCATCGTCTTCAGGATAGAGCAGGCTCCACGACACGAGGAGGTAGATCTTGCTGCGGCTGAGGGCGCGTTCGACAGCCGGTGAATCCTTAATAGCCGGCGAAGTCGGAATTGCCCCCACCGCGACCGGGGAACCTGCTGACACTGGCTGTTTACTCGCCATACAAATCAGCTCCTCGGCTTACCCTGTTTTCCATATCAACCGTCCTGCGATTTGCGGGCAACCCATGGGGACAGTCTTTCGTATGGTAGGTATCGGCCCGGGACTTGTCAAGCGGCATATTTCCTTAAGGAAGAAGTAGTTTCTCTCCAAATTTCGCTCACGCAATCTGACATATGTTTGCTGGTCACCAGAGCGACTGCGCCAACGATCTCAGGGGTGTCACTCGAATGGCTACGCGATCGTTCACGGTCCGGCACACCTGCTCACACAGCCCACATCCAACGCAACGTTCAGTCGCCACCATGAGCCGCTGGCTGTCAAAATCCATCGCTAATGCGCCAGTGGGACACTTCGACGCGCAGGCATGACACCCCTGCCCTGCTGTGCAGACTCGGTGCGAAACAACCGCAAGACCCATTCGTATCTGCTCTCGTCCTTCGACAGGGAGCAGCGCTTCGGTGGCGCAGGCCGCAATACAGGGCGTATCCTCGCAGAGAAAACAAGGCATCTGATCCGCAAAAATCACCGGTGTCCCGTTCACGGGGTGGAAGGTAATTGATCCATACGGGCAAACCTTGGCACAGTCACCGCACTTGGTGCATCGTTCTAAAAACAGCGCTTCGTCAGTCGCACCAGGGGGACGCAACCAATCCGTCCGCACCGGCGGTGAAGCCGGTTGTTCCGGCACAACCGCTTGCGGCTTGGCAAATTCCTGTACGGCTTTGGCCACGGACACAACGGAATCTTTGAGGAAGTCGCGACGACCGTATGACGAATCGGTAGCCACAGTCATGCACCGTTACATAACACCGTCGGCACGAAGCTTGTAGACCTCGACACAACGGTCGCAAGCCCCGAATTCAGTATCCCAGCCAGGGTGATTCTCGCGGATGAAATCGAGCACATAGGGCTCGAGCTTCTTGTCCATGTCTTCAATCCACGAGTAGGTCGGAAACCGGCACAGAGGACAGGGAAATCCCGGCATCAACATGACTTTGTTTTCTGTTTCTGGAACCTCGCCCCCCTCGACATCCACGGCCCGATCCATCACGCGCAGGGTGTCCGAAGCCATTTCGATCAATTCCGAGTGGGTAAAGAAACTCGTCTGCCACAACCCTTCGAACACCGATTTCAATTGTGGCGCGGGAATCTTCCGATACCAGGAGCGGAACTCTTTAAACCGGTCTTCCTTCCTCAGCATCGGCTCCTTGCCTAGTGCAGTCAGCCGGCTGTCCACGGTAAGACTCCACAAGATGCGATACCGATGGAGGATGAGTGTTTCCTCGCCGGGATTTTGCCCGACCTTCGTATCCGGATCATACCCAAAGGCCGGATCCAGCATGTCCGAAATATGAAACAACTCATGGCGGCAATAGCGCGTGAGTGCCGGATCGTAGAACCGACGTGGAATGAGTTTAATCCCTATGCCTTTCAATCCTTGTTCCTCGAACGCCCGAGCCATTTCGTGTTCGACAGATCCCCACTTCCTGAGTATATCGACGCCTTCTTGATCTTCTTTGAGTACCCCCTTGATGAGCACAATCCCGACCCGCTCTTTGAGTAATGGATATTCATTGAAGGCATCGCGAATGATATCGGAAAATCCCCAGGTCCCGAACAGATACTGGTAGAGCTTCTTGAACTCGCTTTCACGATCGTCGAGCGTAAACTTCTCGTAGATTGGGTCGGCCAGTTCGTGGAATTCTTTGTAATAAGTGGGGTCGCCTTCCCGTTCAGTCTTTTCGACGAACGAGTCAATGACCTCTTGCAACAAAGCGGGCTGAAAACGAAGTTCCATACCAATCCTCTGGGCGCGTGCTAGCAAGCTGCGGGAAAACTCGGTTTATACCCAATACTCTGTTGGAATCTTGAAGATGGTGACGATGTCATACTTTAGCCCCAGGATGCTCAAAATGGCCCGCCTTCTCACCCGCCCAACCCCGGCGCGCCGAGACGCACCTTCTCCCAAGCAAGGCCGCAGCGAACTATCACTTTATAAGGGGTGGGTGGGATGATCCCAACTGCGCGCGTCTTCTCACCCGCCCACCCAATGGCACGCCAAGACGTGCCATTTACCCTGGCGAGGGCCTTCCGATTTCTTACACCTTTCTTGGAGGGGGTGGCCGAGGCTGCCCTTCACTGCGCGCATCGAACGAGCACAGTTTCACCGTGCGCGTTCTGCGAGCAAGAAGGGCACCTGGCCGCTCCCTCCTCATTCTTCTCAAGCCGCGCGTTGCGCGAGCATGGGGATCGTCCCAGCTACCCCACCACCTTTTTCAGCATCCTGCTAGCCCGCTTGACTTGATGACAAGGCTTCTCTTACGATCACCCCAGGCCGACTGTAATTATACTGGGCGAAACCACCAGTTAGCAATCAAGCCGATCCCAACCAAGAGGATTATTGAACATGGCGGATCAGATTCTTTCTCAACCTGCTCACGCTCCTTCCCCGCTGATACCATCAGCGTCGGAATCTGGCCCCGCACCAGTCGATTTTCTCGAATATTGGAGGACAGGAGCGAGGGAGCTGACCACCTATCGAGGCCATTCACATGGAGTCTGGTCGGTGGCCTTCGCACCGGATGGTTTAACCCTCGCCAGCGGCGGAGTCGACCGGCTCGTCCGCCTGTGGGACATTGAAACCGGGCGCCTCCTGCGCTCACTGAGGGGACACACAGCGGACATCCGATCCGTCATCTTCACACCGGATGGTCAGACCTTGGCCACTGCGAGTGAAGACCGTACCATCCGACTCTGGAACCCGCACACCGGCGAGTCGAAAAAGCTCCTCTTCACACGTTATGATCACAATGTCGTCAGCCTTTCCCTCTCGCCCGACGGCCTGATGCTGGCTCGTGGCAGCCACAACAAGGACATCAAGATCTGGGAAGTCACGACTGGCACTGAGCTCATGACCCTCCTCGGCAAGGACCAGTATGACCACCATTGGTCTGTCTGCGTCGCCTTTTCGCCGGACGGCATGCACCTCGCCAGCGGAACGGATATCGGGAAGATCAAGCTCTGGGAAGTGTTGCCCAGCGGAGAGGAAAAGATTCTGCATAACGGCCACTGGAAACAGGACGACGATGATACCAGTGAAACACGCGGGTATTTTATCGACGACGACGGTGGATTTCAAAAACAGATGGATTACTGGATCGGTGCGATGACTTTTACCCCCGATGGCAAACTCTTGATCACCGGAAGCCGGGACCAGACGATCAAATTATTCGACATGCCCCACGTGGCCGAACAACGGACCTTGAAAGGCCACACAGCCTGGGTACGCTCACTAGCCGTCACCCCGGACAGCAAAGTCCTCATCAGTTCCGGAGACGATAACACCATTCGCTTCTGGGACCTCTCGAACGGCCGCTGCTTCAGAACGCTCAAAGCCCATTCCGCAGCCGTTCGCGGCATCACTCTGTCGCCGGACGGAATGAAACTGGCCAGTGCCTCATGGGACCGCACGGTGAAACTGTGGGGAGGCGGGGCGGAGCCAGCTGAATAACCCTCCTCGCCCCAGCAGGGTGGCAAACCCTTCCGCTCCATCGCCTCCCGGAACGGCCCTTTCGGACTTTGCCAGGCGGAAGCCTTCGGAAATTCCTTCGCAGACTCAGTCAGTTTCCGCTTTCCCTCCTGGCAAAGTCTCGACGGGCACCCCGTTCCTCCGGCGAATTACGCTTCAGGGCCATGCCACCCCGCCAGGAAGTCTTCAGCTAATAAAAAAATAGAAAGGCGACAGGCCGCTTACAAGCCTGTCGCCTTAACGCTTCGCCGCGTTCAGTGAGTTACTCTGATAGCTATTGTCCTAGAAACATCGCAGTTGCTCTGCACCATCGAAAATGGAGCGTGTCCGTGTTCTTCTCTCTAATGCAGCGTGAGACGCGCGGGAGACGAGCATAACACGAAACAGTGCACTGTCCCACCGCGTCGGCCTCGAAGACGAAGTTAGACGCCACCGCTCCCACCTTTGGTTACCTCAAGCCTTTCATCATTTTCAGTGATCCACGCTTCTAGTTGCTCAAACTGTTTGGGCCACTCCGTGTTGTACTCATGCTCAAACACGAACATACACAACTCCATTGCGGGCACTAATTCGTCAGCATACATAGCTGACATATTGTTCGAGTACTCGGCGACATAATTATCGTGGTCAATTCGCGAGTAGCCGAAGCACAACCCCTCAAAATTCGGATGCGCGCTTTCTGATAGCTGCGCATAAAGGCCCATTATTCCAAGGTAACGCTCCTCGCATTTTTCCAACACAGAGATTATATTGACTGCTTGATGGTCAGTCGATTTGTCACGCGAACCGAGCAAGAGGCGAGTCGTCAAGTTCGAGAAATCATGAAAATCTTGGTTTCCGGCAGTCACTGCCGCAGTAGACTGATTCAGATAGATCAGTGTTGCGAGAGTTTCTATAGCGCTTCGCAGAAGTATTCTGGCCCCTAAAGCCCTCCCATTAAGGTGCAGCTCATACGTTTGGGTCAGAAGATCATGAATACGCCAAAACGCTGTTTCCCTTAATTCAAGACTGCGGAATGTCGCCTTCCACTTATGGGCAATAGAATTCCTGGCGTAAAGCCCTCCAACTTCAATTTCCGGGCAAAGCGAGTTCTGCCAAGCAGCAAGAGTTTCTCGGACAGTTGGCATTAGCGTCTACCTAATAAGTCTGCTGCGGACTACCTGTGCAGCATATCCAACCTATGAACACAAAAATGGCTAGAGAGTCTCACAGCCATTTGGGAAAACTCCCGCCCACTTCGTTTCGCTCCGAGCGGGGACAACGTGGCTGACTTGCAACCGTGCGTGTCCAACGAGGAACTTCTGAATTCCTTATGCCTCTCTTAGAGGGAGTGGCCGAGGCTGCCCTTTACTGCGCGCATCGAACGAGCACTTTCTGAATGTGCGCGTTCGGCGAGCAAGAAGGGCACCTGGGCACTCCCTCCCAATCCTCTGTCCCACAGCCCTACGACAGTGGAAGCCACCATAATCTTACGATCCGGTTTGGTAAATGGCAGGTCGGTAACGCGGTTTGGGAATGGGTTTGCGGGCCGCGCGAGCCGCTTCTAGCCAGACTTTCTTGGCCAGTTGCGCTTGCTTCAGGGCGTCGATCGGAGTTTTCCCAAAGGCAGAACAGGCGTCCAGGTCGGGAATATCCGCGATATAGCCCTTGTCTGCGTCGCTATAGAAGATGTTGATGTGGTAATCCTTCATGCGAGGATCTTCCGAATTCCTTATACCTCTCTTGGAGGGAGTGGCCGAGGCTGCCCTTTACTGCGCGCATCGAACGAGCACATTCTGATCGTGCGCGTTCGGCGAGCAAGAAGGGCTCCTGGCCGCTCCTGCCCCTTGTTCAAAGCTCGGCCATTCTCTTTCCAGGGATGGGGGCTGATTGATCTTCCACTGCGCGCGTCCAACGAGGGAAGTCCACGACCGCGCGTTGCGCGAGCACAGAAGATTAATCAGCCCCATCCCTCACTCGTCTTCGTTCTCCGCCTCTTCTCTCGCCGATGGAATCCCGTAGCGCTTGCACTTTTCCCACAGGGCTTTGCGTGAAAGGCCGAGAATCTTCGCGCCTGTCGTGCGGCTGCCATCTACTCGGTCTAACACCGACACAATATATTGTTTCTCAAACTGTTCCCGCGCCGTCGCCAGCGAGGTCAGTGGACGCTCTTCGCGACACTGCCCTGTCAACCCTTCGCTGCAGAACCCACAGGATTCTTGCGCGGCGCCACCAGTAAACGGACAGGACTGAAACCCGCACAGATCTGACGGTTGGATAGCTTCATGCTCTCGCCCGAGGGCCACTGCGCGCTCGACCATGTTCTCCAACTCCCGCACGTTCCCCGGGAACGAATAACGTAAGACCAGCTCCCGCGACTGTGGGGAAAATCCTTTCAGTTGTTTGTCCATCTTGGTCGAGCAGGTCTTGAGCACGTGCTCGGCAATCACCATGATGTCCTCCTGCCGTTGACGCAACGGTGGAATGACAATCTGGACGACATTGAGCCGATAGAACAAATCTTCACGGAACCGTCCTTGTGCGACCTCCTTCCGCAAATCCTTCTGGGTCGCACAGACCAGCCGGACATCGATATCAATCTTGTCGTTCCCCCCGACACGCTCAAACTGCCGTTCCTGAAGCACCCGCAACAGCTTCACCTGAATCACCGGTGAGATTTCACCGATTTCGTCCAGGAACAACGTGCCACGATGCGCCAACTCAAATCGACCTCTCCGCTGACGGAGCGCGCCGGTAAACGCGCCTTTCTCGTGGCCGAATAACTCTGCCTCGAGCAGCGTCTCCGGCAAGGCGGCGCAGCTGACCTTGATCAGGGGCTGATGGTTGCGGGGACTGTTTTGGTGAATCGCGTTCGCGACCAATTCCTTGCCGGTTCCGCTTTCTCCAAGGATCAAAATTGTCGAGTCCGTCCCCGCCGCCAGTTTGATCTTGTCCAGCACCGCTCGCATGTGGTTGTTCGAACCGAGAATACCCCCGAAGCTGAACTTGTCCTCCAACGTTTCCTTGAGGTCCTGATTCTCCCGCCGCAATGTCACCACACGACCAACCCGCTCGACGATCAACAGCAATTCGTCCATCTGGAACGGCTTCGTGATGTAGTCGAAGGCGCCGCACTTCATCGCTCCGACCGCCGTTTCCACCGATCCGTGAGCGGTAATCACAACGATTTCGGTAGAGGGCGCCTGTTCCTTGGCCGCTCTGAGCACCGCAAGCCCGTCCGCGCCGGGCAAGCGTAGATCGGTGATCACGAGATCGAATGGCCGTTGGCGGATGGCTTCGATGCCTTCCGTCCCGGATGCAGCTGCTTCGACGTCATGGCCGATTGCCTCCAACGCGTCGACCATCGAGAGCCGCATCAGCGGCTCGTCGTCGACCAAGAGAATTCTGAGCCCCTTCATGACACCCTCTCCAACAACGAACGTTCACGGGACACAGGAAGACATAGCGTAAAGGTCGTACCCTTCCCGACTTCGCTGTCTACCAAAATCCTTCCTCCGTGGCGTTCGACAATGCCCAGACTGACCGACAAGCCGAGCCCGGTTCCTTCGCCTTCTCGATTGGTCGTAAAGAAGGGATCGAAGATCCTTGGCAGAACCGCCGGTGGAATGCCCGATCCCGTATCACGCACCTCGATAAGGCAGACCCCTTCGGCTACGGATGTTCGGATTGTCAGCGTGCCTCCGTCTGTCATGGCTTGCACCGCATTCAAGACGAGGTTCATCAGCACCTGCTCAATCATGTGCCGATCGACCATGATAGTCGGCAGCCCCTGACCGAAGCCTGTTTCCAACAGGATTCGCTTCGGGGCAAAGAGATGTGTCGTCAAGCCCAACACCTGATCGACAACCTGATTGATGTCCGTCTGCGCAAACTCCGGCACATGCTGCTGGGAGAAATCGAGGAGCTGCCGAACGATCTTCTGCACACGCCTCACGCCTTCTTCCATCGACAGCCGATATTCTTCTTGCCGGTTCGGCGACAGTGTCCCCTTCCGTAAGTTGTAGAGGCAGTTAAGGATGCCTCCGAGGGGATTGTTGATTTCGTGAGCCACCCCGGCGGCGAGCCGTCCGATCGAGGCCAGCTTCTCAGAATTCCTGATCTGTTCCTCCAGTTTCTTGGTCTCGGTCATGTCACGAGCAATGCCCATCAAGCCCAGGATCGCCCCCTCGGCCCCATACAACGGAGAGACACTGACCATCACGGCCCTCGGCTCCCCTGTACGAGTCACTATTTCGACTTCATAGACCTGCTTCGCACCGATATCCAACGTGCTCTTGAGACGCTTCCCCCGGTGACGCTTGGAAAGAAGGGCAAGGTACGGACGCCCTAGCAGATCCTCTTTCCGGTAACCCCATGCTTCGATCTTGCTATTGACATAGGTAAATTGCTGCTCGGTATCGAGCGTGTAAATGACATCATTGGCATTTTCCAACAGGCTTTCAAGATATTGTTTCGTATGTTCGATCTCCCTGGTGCGCTCTCGAACCTTATCCTCCAACTCTTCCCGATAGGCCTCCAGCTGCCGCTCAAGCCGTTTCCTATCGGTTATGTCCCGCAACTGCACCATCACCGACAGTTGCTCAGCCACTCCGACTCGGATCAAATCCATTTCGGCCGGAGTTTCCAATCCGCCGGCATGGCGCACGACGATCTCTTGGGTGGGCACTTTTCTCTGCCCGGAAATCGTATCGCTCAGCCATCCGCGCAATGAATCGTGATAGCCTGAGAGGACGACTTCGAACAGACTGCGACCGACCACGTTCGCCTCTGCATAGCCCAGCGCCTGCTCCTCCCTTTTATTGACCGCGACGATCATACTGCTCGAATTCACCATAAAGACGGAGTCCGCCACCAAGTCGAACAACGCCTTGTATCGTTCCTGCGACGCCACGAGCTGTTGCGTCCGCTCCGAAACAGCCTGCTCAAGCTCTGTTGTGTACTCTTGGACCCGTCGTTCGAGCCGGTGTCGATCGGTGACGTCTCGCACAAACGCACGCGAGTGCACCAACCCTCCCCGCTCTTGGTCGATCAGCGCCGTTGCATGAATTTCCACGTCGATTGCCTGGCCGTCCTTGGTCAGAAAGACCGTCTCCATCGAACTGCGCCCTTGCGCCACTAACCGTTCCAGATATTGCAACACCAGTGGCTCCTGGCCGCGCGGCACGAGATCCCAGAGCTTCATCGCCAGCATCTCATCGAGGGTGTACTTCAGCTTTTCGAGCCCTGTCTTGTTCACATGGACGAATCGGCCATTCCGGTTCAATTGATAGATCATCTCTGGAGAATGCTCGATCAAATCGCGGTACTTTTCTTCAAGGCGGCGCACATCCACCACGCGCTGTTCAATCTGCCCGAACGATCGTTGTAGATTCGTCGCCATCTGATTAAACGCATCGGCAAGTCCTTCAATCTCATCGCCGGTTTTCAGCTCCAATCGCCGGTCCAATCGTCCGCTGCCAATTTCGCGCACCCCGTCGTGTAACAACTGAATGGGGCGGGCGATCCGACGCGCGACAATTATTCCCGTCCCCCACAGCACAGCGAGGACGAGCAATCCATAGAGCAGCACTTTCGCTACGAGTTCGGCGAGCGGCGCATAGGTCTCCTTGGGATCCTGCCGCACCACGGTGACCCACTGGTGTCCGCCGAGGCTTCCCGGAGCCAAGGTCTCCCCGAATCGGACAGGGGCGAATCCGATCAAGGCATCCTTGCTGCCGTGAGAGTCGTCCACGGCAACAGTCCAGCCGGCTTGCGCTCCCACAAGGGCGCTGATCGTCTCGGGTCTTACCGTATGCGCTTCCGGGGGCAGGACGGGACAGATCACAGGAGTACCATCGGAGCTGAATAACATCGCATGGCCGGTTGCCCCGATGGTGACCTCGCCGATAGCGTGGAAAATCGTGTCTCGACGTAACAGGATGGTCACTGCCCCGATTACCGTCCCTTTGGTATCATCCAGGATGGGCGCAGCCACCACGATCACATGAGTCCCGAATCCGGGATCAAAAGCGATCTCGCCCACATAACTTTTGAGACTCCCCCCCTTCACCACCGCCTGCCACCAGGGTGTCTTCCCGTAAAAGTACTCCACTTGCGGAATGGAACTGACGACCAGCGCCCCCTGCTGATCAGTCACCAAAATCCCGACATAATCCGTTTTGCGGATATCGTGCCACCGGATGAGGTAGTTCGTCACGATGCGATTGATGAAGAGGGGAAACTCGCTTTGCTTATCCCGTTCACGCCACCGTTGCTGCCAATCTTTGATCATGCGCTGGATGCTGTTCGCGTCCTTTCCCTCGTACGTGCGATTCGCTTCAGTGACGGAGGTATGGAGAAAGGGGGCGGTGGCAAGCTGTTGAGCCTCGTTCATTCCCCGACTGATCTGCATCTCGATGCGGCGAGCAGCTTCGACGGCGGCTTCCTTGAAGTTGACCCCGGTCATGTCACGAAGCGCGCGCCGCTCCTCGACGTAGGTGATGGCAAGCAGCAGGGTGAGGGGAAGAAGTCCGACCAGCACGATCGCTGTGATGATCTTTCGCTGGAGACTATGAGACCGACTCCAGAGGTTCATGGGCGTGCCCCACAACCCGTAATGCGTGAAGCGTATCGCGTGAAGCGTCCAAGCGGGTACTCCGAGACGAGCGACGAACGACGCTTCACGAACGACGGGCGGTTATTGGACCATCCGGCTAACTCCGTTTCAACATTCTCCCGGATGCGCCAGGCCAGAGCAGCAGCAATGGGCTCGCGACAAAGACAGATGAATAGGTGCCGAAGATGACTCCCCATAGAAGGGCGAGAGAAAAATCGTGCAACACCTCTCCGCCGGCAAGGGCCAGAGGAATCAGCACCAACACGACGGTCAAACTCGTGACGATCGTACGGCTCAAGACTTGGTTGACCGCATTGTTGATGATCGTCTCTTCGCTCTCCCGCCGCCGCATCCGGAGATTTTCCCTGATACGGTCGAATACGACGACCGTATCCGTCATTGAATAGCCGGCTAAAGTGAGCAACGCCGTTACCACGAGCAGGGTAATTTCTTTATCCAGGACATAAAAGGCCCCCAACACCGCCAACACATCATGGAAGGTCGCCAGGGCTGCAGCAATGCCGAAGCGAAGTTCAAATCGGGCCGCCACATAGAGGATGATCCCGGCGAAGGAAATGAGGACCGCAATAAGAGCATCCTCCTGAAGTTTTTTCCCGATGGTCGGCCCGATTTCCGTGCTGGAGTCGACCACAAAACGATTCGAGGGAAACTCCTTCGTAAAAACCGCCACGACGCGATCCGCGACTTTCTCTTCGATCGTCGTCGACGTCTTCAGACGGATCAAAAGTTTGTTCTCCTGTCCGAACTCTTGCAACTCCGCATTGCCCAGACCGTTCGCCTCTAAGATTTTTCTTGCTTCGTCGATCCGGACTGCTTGGTCGAACTTCAACTGCACCGCGGTCCCGCCAGAGAAATCGATGCCGAGGTTCGCTGCCCCACGGGAAATCTGAACGACCGCCAGGATCCCCAACAGCACCATGATGCCGGAAAACGCAAAAGCCAGATAACGCTTCCCCATGAAATCGATATTCGTTTTCCCGAGAATTTCTAACATGCCTGCTCCTTCGAACTAGATGCTTAACCGGTCTACCTTCTGTCGTTGATTCAAGAGATCAAAGATGACCTTGGTGCCGATCAGGGCCGTAAACAGATTGATCCCGATCCCGAGACACAGCGTTACGGCAAATCCTTTGATGGGCCCGGTGCCAAAGAGAAACAGCGCGACCCCCGTAATCAAGGTGGTCACGTGAGAGTCGACGATCGTCAGCAGCGCTTTGTCATAGCCTCCATTCACCGCCAGCCTGACCCCTTTCCCCAAGCGCAGCTCTTCCCGAATACGCTCGAAGATGAGCACGTTCGAATCGACGCCCATCCCGATCGTGAGCACGATTCCCGCAATCCCAGGCAGGGTCAACGTCGCGTTCAAGGCAGACAGGGCGCCGATCAAACACAGGAGATTGAGCATCAACGCAAAGTCTGCAATCACCCCTGACAGGCGATAATAGACAATCATGAACACGACCACCAAGGCGCCGGCAAACAGCGTAGCTTGCACACCCTTTTCAATCGAATCCTTCCCCAGCGACGGTCCAACCGTCAGGTCTTGAATGATCTTGAGAGGAGCCGGCAGAGCGCCGGCCCGGAGTACGATGGCCAAGTCGTTCGCCTCCTGCATCGAAAATGTTCCGGTAATTTGTGCGCGCCCCCCTGAAATGCGATCCTGAATCACCGGCGCCGAGTAGACCGTGTTGTCGAGCACAACCGCCATTCGTTTCTTGATGTTGTCGCCCGTAATCCGTTCGAATTCTTGGCCGCCTTTGGAGTCAAACGTCATCGATACGTAGGGAGCGTTGAATTGGTCGATCGAAACCTGGGCATCGTTCAAGACATCGCCGGTCAACATGACCCGTTTTTTCACAAGGTAGGGCACCCGATATTCCCTGCCTGTGTCTTTCTCAATTCCCCGTTCGAAAAGGATCTCGTCGCCGATCGGGAGCTTCGCCTCAAATTGCTTCAGAATGTCCGCCTCGCTGTCTTTCGGAACGCGGGCCGGCAGATCGAGCTTTGGCTGGTTGTCCTCGTCGAGCATCTTAAATTCAAGTAATGCCGTCTCCTTGATCAGATCTCTGGCACGTTTGGGCTCTTTGACACCGGGCAATTGCACGACGATCTGTTTCAATCCCTGCCGTTGCACGATCGGTTCTGCCACGCCAAACTGGTCGATGCGGTTCCGGATCGTTTCCAATGCTTGGTTGATTGCGGAGTCCTTGATCCGCTTCGCCTCGCTCTCCCGCAATTCCCACACCACTCGGCCGGCGGGCCCGGTAGCCTCCGGCTCACTGAAGATCGGGTAGTCGTTGATCAGCTTCTGGATCTGCGCCTTGAGCTCGGCGTTTTGAAACTGGATCGTGATCTGGGTAGGTCCTGTCCGCGCGACAGACTCGACGGGAATCTTCTTATCGGTCAGCAAATCTTGTAGCGAGACGACCACTCGATCGACTGCGATCTCAATAGCCCGATCTTCGTCCACTTCCAGGACAAGGTGAATCCCGCCCTGAAGATCCAAACCTAGAGTGATGCCTTTACTCGGCGTCACTTTCTTCAGCCAGCCGGGCAATGCCTGATAGAAGGGCTGATACGAGGGGATAAAGAATACCAACGACGCCATCACGACCAACACCAGCAATGCTAACCGCCCACCCACTTTTTTCATGTCTTCTGTAACCCCTTTGTCACTCGCAGCCTACGAATCCTTTTCCTTCTCGTCGTCCTCGCCGCCGCGCACTCGGGCGATCTGGTCCCGTTGTATCCGAATCTTCGCCGAATCGGCGATCTGCAGCGTCACCGTCTCCTTCCCAAGATTTGCCACAGTGCCCCAGATACCAGAAGCCGTGACGACCTTGTCCCCCTTCTTCAAGGCCTCCCGTAACTCCTTCTGCTGTTTCGCGCGCTTCTGCTGCGGCATGATGACCAGGAAATAGAAGATGACAAAGATCAGTGCGAACGGAAGGAGGGACAGGATCGTACTGTACGTTGAGCTTGCATTCCCTCCAGCAGCAGCCCCCTGAGCCCATGCGATCGATTGCATGACCATACCCACTCCTCCTCGACCTGGTTAGCAGGATGCTGGAAAAGTCCGCCGGCAGCGTTCTCGCTTCGCTTAGAGGCTCAACGTACCGAAGCGTACGCCTCGCCTCTTCGCTCGCTGCGGCCTTGCCGGGCAGCCTTTTTGGGCATCCTGTGTGCTGTACTCCTATTGTCCCAGAGGCACCAACAAATGAAATTGCAGCCTATTAGTCCCATCCGGGACGTTGCCGACGACGATCGTCCTCAGCTATAGATACGGCTGAGTCATCCGATGCAGCTCGGTCGCGGGAGCGGTAAAACTCTTCCCCAAACGACCGTAACGTCCCCTGAGCGATCGCTGACCGCACCTGACCCATCAAATCGGCAAAATACCAGAGATTGTGAATGGTGTTCAGTCTCGATGACAGCATTTCTTTGACCTGAAAGAGATGGTGCAGGTAGGCGCGGGAGTAGCGGGAACAGACCGGGCAGCCGCAAGCCGGATCGATCGGTTGTTCATCTCGTACATACCGCGCCTGCTTGATCACCACACGCCCGAAACTCGTAAAGAGAGAGCCGGTTCGTCCATGCCGCGAAGGCACTACGCAATCGAACAGGTCTATTCCACGGGCTGCGCCTTCGATCAAATCCTCGGGCATCCCGACACCCATCAAATACCGCGGTTTCGAAGCCGGCAGTTCCGGCACCGTCACATCCAACATGGCGTACATTTCAGCCTTCGATTCTCCCACTGAAAGGCCCCCGACCGCATAGCCCTCGAACCCAAGCGCGACAAGATCACGGGCTGAAGCGATACGGAGATCTGCCTCCAAGCCTCCCTGCACGATCCCAAAAAGGGCCTGATCCGTACGACGCCGACTGGCCTGACAGCGTTCTGCCCACAAGGTGGTGCGTCGCACGGCATCGCGCACTGCCTCTCTCTCGGCCGGCAACGCCACGCAGTGATCGAACGCCATCATGATATCTGCCCCCAGGGCTTCTTCGACCTCGATGGCTGTCTCCGGCGTGATGAAATGCGTGGACCCATCGAGATGCGACTGGAAGCTCACACCCTCGTCCGTCACGTTGCACAATTTGGCAAGGCTGAAAATCTGAAACCCGCCGCTGTCCGTCAGGATGGCTCCCGGCCATCCGGTAAACCGGTGCAATCCGCCCATTTCAGCGACGATCTTGTGCCCGGGCCTGAGATAGAGGTGATAGGCGTTGTTCAGCATGAGACGAAAGCCGAGTTGCTCCAGATCTGACGGGTCGATCCCCTTCACCGGCCCCAATGTCCCGACCGGCATGAACGCCGGCGTTTCGATCACGCCGTGAGCCGTGCTGAGCCTTCCCAACCGAGCACCCGTCTCACCCTTCCCTTGCAACAGTGAAAAGTCCACAGTCCCTCGTGGCTGCTACATCTGTTCCGGTGCGGAAATCCCGAGTACCGCGAGTCCATTTTTCAAGACCTGCTGAACTCCGCTCATGAGTGCCAACCTCGCAGCCGTGCGTTCCGGAGTTACCAGCTCTTTCTGCATCCCCTCACCAGTGGCTAACCCCTCCGGTGTGACCGCCGTCAGATCTCGATCCGCGGCGGGCGGTAGAATCCGATGCTTGTTATAAAATGTGTGCAACAGCCCGGCTAGCTGCTGAAGATAATAGGTCATCCGGTGAGGCTCATAGGCCATCGCACTCGCCTGCAGAACAGAGGGATAGGCAGAGAGTTTCCGGATCAACCCCAATTCGTCCGGGTCCGTCAGCAGCGTCAACTCCGTCCCGCTCGGCAGGGGACAGGCGATGCCTCGTGCAGCGGCGACGCGCCAGAGGCTGGCGATTCTGGCATGGGCATACTGTACATAATAGACGGGATTGTCGGATGACCGCTGTTTGGCCAGGTCCAAGTCGAAATCGAGATGGGAATCGGAATCGCGCATCAGAAAAAAGAACTTGGCCGCATCAGCCCCGACTTCATCGATAACTTCCCGCATCGTAATAAATTCGCCGGCCCTCTTCGACATTTCCACTTTCTTCCCGCCACGCAACAGGTTCACCATCTGGACCAGCACGACCTGAAGTCGGTCTTTTGAATACCCATAGGCCTGCACGACGGCTTGCATGCGGGGAATGTAGCCATGGTGATCCGCGCCCCAGACATCAATGAGGAGGTCATAGGCACGCCGCAGCTTATCCTGATGGTAGGCAATATCGGATGCCAGGTACGTATATTCACCATCCTGTTTCTGCACGACCCGATCCTTCTCATCGCCGAAGGCCGAGGATCGGAACCACCAGGCACCTTCCTGCTCAAGCAAGAAACCTTTCGATTTCAATTCATCCAAGACCCGCTGGACGGCTCCTGAGTTCACAAGAGAGGCCTCGCTGAACCACGACTCGAATTCGATCCCGAAAGATTTCAGATCCCTGCGAATCAAATCCAGCAGTTCCTGATAGGCAAAGGCTCGGCAGCGTTCCTCGACCTCTGGAGCCGCACGCCCGGCCAGCTCAGGCCCGAGCTGTTGCTTCACTCGCTCCGCCACGGCAGTGATATAAGCCCCCCGATACCCCTCTGACGGAAACTCTCCCGGACGATTCGACAGCTCCTCATAGCGCGCGTAGACGGAGGCTCCTAAGAGTTTCATCTGCCGACCGGCGTCGTTGATATAGTACTCACTCACCACGTCATACCCGATCGCCTTCAGCATATTCGCAACGGCCTGTCCGACCGCAGCGCCGCGTCCATGGCCCACATGCAATGGGCCAGTCGGGTTTGCACTCACGTACTCCACCAAGACACGACGTCGTTGCCCTATCTCGGCTCGCCCGTAGGCTGATCCTTGTGTCTCGATCTCTCTCAACACATCGTGCCAAACTACCGGTTTCACTGTGAGGTTGAGAAAGCCGGGCCTGACAATCTCGACCCGTTCGAAGAGCTGCTCCTGCTGAGCAAGATTGTTGATGATAATTTGGGCGATGTCGTGAGGAGCCCGCTGTTCGGATGCTGCGAGAGACATAGCAACTGTCGAGGCTAGGTCTCCCCATTCGGGCCGTTTGGGAGCGTCCAGACTCAATTGTGGCCAGGATTCTGTCTTCAGTTGGCCTTTTTTCTTGGCCCCGTTGAGCGCTCCGAGAAGCGCACTGGCGACCTTCTCCTGTACAACCCCGCTGGACAAGAAAGAACTCCTAAGTCCTTAGCAATGAAAGGGAAAACGAACTGATCACTTTAGCATTACGGGATACTCAGTGACAAGACACCGGTTTGAATTATCTCGCGATCGCTGCCTCTGTGAGGTGGGCAAGACAGAGTGCCACGAGATCGTCTTTCGATATTTCAAGACAAGGCTTCTCCTTGCACCGGCTCACCTCATCCCATGACCGGCAGCGACAGGGTGAGCCCTGCAATACGGTGACGTGGGTGCCACGGGGGGCCCACCGATCAGGATCAGTCGGCCCAAAGAGAGCAATGGTGCGCAGCCCCATCAGCCCTGCCAAATGCGTGACTCCCGAGTCCTGCCCGACAAAGAGATCAGCATGTGCAAGCACACCAGCGGCAGTCATGATATCGAGGCCCTTGAGGACAATCGGTTGATTCACACAGAACGGGAGAAGATACTCGACCGGTTTCCGATCCGCCGGGCCTTCCAATATCACAGGAATTGCTCCGCGGTTTTGAACAGCGCTCACGACGGCGCCAAGTATTTCCGGCGCCACGCACTTATGAGTGCTCCCACTCCCAGGATGAATCACAACAAGAGGCTCCCCGATCTTGATCCCTTGCTCTTCGAGGAAGGCTCGCCCGAGCTGACAAACCGGCTCTGTCACAGCCAACAGGACATCCTGCTCGCTGTCAGACGGTACTTCATTGAACGCCTCAAGAAACCGGTCCCGTTGATGTCTCGCTTGAATCATGGATGAGAACGGGGACGTTACGATAACCTCTCGAGCGCCGATCGCCTTGAGGGTCTCGGCTAATTTACCATCCGGATCCTTCATCCAGCCGACGGCAAGGTCACACCGTTCAAGCCATTGCTGTCTCTGACCAGTGGGCTGTTCTATTCCGGCGAACAAGCCGGCACAGACCAGCCCCTGCACAGGAACCCATTCATCGATGATCCCGCACGCGATCAGCAGTCTCGCGGCTCGGCCCTCCTCGTACAGAACCAACCTATGGTTGGGAAAGCGAGCCCGTAACCGGATCATGGCGGGAACCGCTAAGAACACATCGCCAAGACTACCGGGATGGATCATAATAATCGCTCGTACCATGGCGAAGCCTATGCTTTTCCTGAGGGTGGTATCCGGCCCAGCAGCGCTCGCGCCGCAAGAAGATCCGCCGGTGTATTCACGTTCCGGAAGGAATGCCAGGAGGAATCGATGCTGAGCAGATCCGTTTCAGTGATGTATTGCACCCGCAGGGATCTGTGCGATACCAGCTCCTGGATCTTGAGCTGCCGCGCCAGAACCATCTCTTCCATCGCTGGCAGGCTCCCCTTTCCATACAAGGCATGCATCGGGTGTAAACGGCCGGCAAGTCTTGCTATCACGATATCCGCAGCGGTCTTTCGACTCGTGAACTGCTCGATGACTGCGCGATCGAGAAACGGCATGTCGCATGCGACCACAAATATGTACGGAGTCGTTGCCTGCATAAGCCCTGTGTAGACCCCTCCCAGACTGCCGCAATCTGACACGAGGTCTTTCAGAACCCGAGCATCGACATCGAGCGGCGGACTATCCTGCGCAATGACAACGAGTACTTCTTGAAAGACTGTGTGGAGTACGTCCAGCCCTCGTTCAAGAAGAGTCTGCTCCCCCACGACAAGGTTCTTTTTATCTGCTCCCATCCTTCGGCTTTTCCCTCCGGCCAGAAGGACACCGGTTACTTCTTTCTCCATGACATCCCCATTCACAGGAACCAAAAAGAAAGAGGGGGTGGGTCTCCCCACCCCCTCTTCATACTCAAGACCCTCTCCGTTAAATGAGCGCTAGAGGCCCTTCTTCCGCTTATTCGATCGCCTGGTCAGCACCCAACCCTCCAGAAGAACCACGCCAGCCGCAATCACAATCGGGTAGATATACGCCTCTTGCGGGGTTGGCGGCTCCAGGAAGGTATAGTAGAAGGCTGAGACAGCCATCTTCCTCCCTGCATCTCCATTGTGGCCATCCCAGGCAAAGAACACAGTTGGAATGTACTGACCCATTTCGAAGAAGGTATCAGAGTCGTAGTCCTGCTCTTTCTTGTCACCCAACGGACGCTGAATGATGACCGTCCATCGGCCATTCTTCCACTCCGAATGCAGTAGCTTGATGTTCTCTTCATAGTCAAACCGCTGTTCAAAGTCTTTATCCCATCCGGTCCCCTTGAAGGCATGGAGCGAACCATCCGCTTCCCATTTCACAATGTCCATGGGAAACTGTTCGTTGCTGCCGAAGAGATACCGCGGCTTAATCGGCGCAGGAAGCTCTTTCCATTTTATGGCAGTCTCTATGGCAACCGCGTCGTTATAGACCGTGTAATTATTCTGACGCGCAGCAATAGAGCCCTCCTCCCCTGTCTTCGGATCCTGTTCCTTGACATCGACATTGACCTCGGTAGGAGCCCAGGGTAACTTCCCTTCGGCTACACTCTTGGTCCTATCATCCCACTGGAACATGAACACGACATACTTGTCGTTATAGAGAGACTTCACCCAGAGATCGTCGATCCGGTTGACGAAATTTCTTGGTTTGTGGGTAATCTGACCGCCCATCGCGACATACCGCCTAACCCGCTTCGTCCAGAGCTCGTTTTCAGGATCTGCCGGAATTTCTCCTTCGACCTTCCCCGATGGCAATACAAAGTTGATCTTGGGCTTGTCCGCCTGTGGATCGATTGGCAGAGGTTTCCCGTCTGCTTCCCGCTCACAGAGCGAGTTCACAAAGTTCGCAATGTGCCAACGTTCCTCAACGGTCGTGTTATCGGCAAACGAGGGCATCGGAGTACCGTTGACCCCGGTCGAAAACGTTCGGAATATATTGTTGACGTTATAGGGATCCTGCCGACTACCCCTGAAGTTCCAACATTTGTGCCAATTGGCGGGCTGTATCGAAAAGCCCCAGTCATCTTTCAAGTTGAACGCATTCCCGTCGCCACGGCCTTCCATGCCGTGACATTCAACGCACTTCTTTTCAACAATAAGCTCGGCCCCCTTTTTCAAACTCTCTTCCGACGCGGCAATCGGCTTCAGTTCGGCCATTTGCAACACAGTCTGGCTCTCTGATTTCGTGTCTGTAAAGTTTCGATCTTTTACAAGCTGAGTCGTGACGAACGACAAGACTTGAAGCCGCTGTTCCTCCGTCAAGATACCTTCCCATGATGGCATGGCGGAGCCAGGTAAACCATGGGTCACAGTGGCAAATAGATCGTTCTGTGCTTCAACAGGCTTTTTTGCGTCAAACAAGGGCAATTCGCCGCTCGCTGTGTGCCTGATCTTGAACGTCCCCTGGTTGAAATTGCGGGGACGCGGCCAGAGACGATCAGCGCCTGGTCCATCACCAGCGCCATCGACACCATGACACCAGACACACTTGGTAAAGTAGACCCGCTTTCCTGCTTCGATCATGTCTGCAGACGGCGCTGGTGAAAGCGCTCCAGCCTTAAAACCGGCAGGAAGTGAATCTGCCGCTGAGGCCAATCCCCCGGCACTTCCAGAGAACAAGATCATTCCAAAGACAGCGATGGGCAACAGGCCCGCCTTTAGACTATAGGAATTCTTCATGGCTTCCCTCTTCCCTCATGTCGTCAATCAAAGGTGGCTGATCTTCATTCCTCGAAGGACTAGTCCCAAGTCCTGGGGTAATATCCTGTGTGCCAATATTCAAACAAGACGACTTTCCAGATTTCATCCACAGTCAAGTGCTGTTCCCATGGAGGCATGACTGAGGCCCAAGGGAATCCCTCGTTCGGTAAGCCAATCCCGCCCTTGGAGACACGCCAGAAAATGAAGGTCTCTTGCAATTGCGCAATCGTCCCTGGATCGGTGAAGTTTGCCGGAATCGGATTGAATGCGAACGCGTGGAGACCACGACCGTTCAAGTTATCGCCATGGCAGAAGTGGCAGTTCTGGAAGAAGATCTCTCCGCCCTCACGCACATACTTGAGGTACCCTTGCGCATCCTTATCCCAGGGGTTGGCGTTCGGTTTCATTAGACGGCCCATGCCCTGTTCCACGATATTGGCGTTGCTATACTCTTGATCGTACTTCCCTTCCGGATTGACACGGTAAGGGTTCTGCGATGTTTGAAGTGTATAGGTCTTGCCATGCACCTTCGTGCTGGCTGGCGGGGCCGGATGCACCGTTCGCAACTCAATCGGCTCTTCTGATTTCGGGACCATGGCATTGTAAGAGAACCCTCCGATCAAAATCGGCAGGATAATCAGATAGGCATACCTGAGCAACCGGTTTCCACCTGTCTTGGCATCCATGACGTTCATGATCGGCTGCTTGAACTTCTTCCAATCTTCTTCGCTGGCGGAAACCCACATAAAGACAGCGACAAGCGAAACTGTCCCATACATGGCGCGCACGCTGAAGGGAATCGGGGGATACACACGAAACTTCAAATAGAGGAGGACGAAAGCCCAACAACTGATTCCTTGCCAAAACCTGGGGAACGCCATCCCCATGGCCGACATCATGTAGCTGATCCCGGTAAACCCCGCTACGAACAGCGTCAGCTCCAAGATAACTTGGACCGGCATGTATCCTTCGATCAGGCGCACAGTGTCTGATGGAACGATCCCCACAATCATTCCGGCAAGCAGGAGTAGTCCTACCACCCCTATAAGTGCCCCCAGTGACATTATTGCTTTCATCGGTGAACTCCCATTGCTCGACAAAAGAGACGGTTGGCCATGATCATGAAGTTTTCGGTGGCGGTGCACCGGCTTTGACCTGCGACAGATAGTCGACGATCTTTTTCAACGCCCCTGCGCTCAGCTTCGTCCCAAATTCCTTTGGCATCAGATTGTCAGGAAATCCTTTTACGACATAGGTGCTGGGCGATACGATGGACTCCATGATGTACTCTTGCGTGTTATGCGCGGTCCCTTTGTACGTCGGATCCTTGATCCGGTTCGGCGCGTTGGTCCCCTCTTCAAGCACAGGACCTTGTTTGCCGACTGCACCAGGGATACCGGGAATCGTATGGCACATGGCACAGGTGGCTTTGGAAAAAATCACATCGATTGGCTCGGTTCCATCAACTAATAGCGAGCCTCCCGCACCTGCCGGCTTGTCTTCTTGTGCTTTGGGCCTATCAGCTTCAGGAATAAACTTCTCATAGGACTTGATTATCTCATCGTATGACGGAGCATCAACCCCCTCGCGCAAGTATAACCAGGTATCGACAGCAGCTAACTCTGGAAGCGTCAACGAGATCGGTGGCTTATGAATCGCGGGCATCGGGCTTGACTTATCGTTGGTTCCCTTGACGCCATAGCCGACCACGACATAGCAGCTCGGGCATGCGTGGGACTCAGCGATATATTCCTGCCCATTCTCCGCAGTCCCGGCACCCGGGAACGCTTCCTTATCATCAAATTCCCGACCCTTCGGATTTCCCTTACTGTACTTTGGATCCTCCAACCGCTCTTTCCCCGCTCGTGTTGGAAGGCCCTGTAGATTGGGAGCACGCTCGCCGAGCATTCCGGCATGGAACGCATGACAGAGAGGGCATTGGCCTTTGCCGACCGCACCCTGTTCCTTATTCTTTCCAATCCCACCGAAGATGATTTTTTCGCCTTCATCGGCGAGTTGCTGTGCGGTCATAGCTTCATACTGAAGCTTTTCTTCTTTCGGAGGGAAACCTCCTTCAACTTGCGGCAACCAATTCCCATAGCCTGACAGGCCGGCTGCCACAAGGAACATGAAGCCACCGATCTTGAGTAGGGCCGCGTGATTGGGAAAATAGATTCCCAACATAAAACACGTTGCCGTGATGAGCACTAAAGAGACTGGAAGCATCCGGTTCGCTTCATAGAAGCTCCCCTTATAGTGTGCAATTGCCAGTAACAGCAGGCAAGCGCCAAGCGTACCGATAAAGAGCTTGAACATCGCGCTTTTCTTTGCCGCGGCGTCCTTGCCCGACACGATGGAATACACGAAAAGACCGGCGAGAAGTGCAAATAACGGCCAGCCTATTCTTAGAGCTTCTATGACCAGCTCTTTCACAGTAGTAACCTCCTGAGGTCTGGGTAGAAGCAGCCAGGCCTTTTACGCCGGCACTCCCCCAACCAAATTTCTATAGATGATTAGTGGCCCCCAGCCGGCTGCGGTGCGCCGCCTGGAACCCCTGCCTTCGCCTCAACAGGAGCCTTCTTCATCCCAAGGCTTCCCAGCCAGAAGACGAACAGGATACTCACCCAGAAGAACAGCACATTGAATGAAATCATGTTCGCGGCAAACCCCACCGTATGTGTGTAGGCCCAAGGTGAGTTGTCACGCATGATCTCGTTCACATGCCAGAACAATCGGACCGAAGAACGTATGTATCCCATCAACCCCATCATCCAGGTGAAGGCAGTTGCGAGCATGATCAAGGCATATTGCGATCGAACGGATATCTTGCCCCACTCGATCGCCCCCATCTGTTTGGCGCCCTTCATCATGGCAGCGTTAAGCGGGAACATGAAGAAGAGGCAGGACAAGGTGGTGGCAACTTGAGGCACTGACAAGCCGACTCGCACGTTTGCCGGGATATAGTACCCGTAAATCGCCAACCAGATAATGTTGACATAGGCACAGGCAAAAAAGACGCCCATGAAAATATTACCGAACTTTGACCAGGATACAGTCGAGACCTTATTGCCTCGCATGTACCAGACGAAGCTCAAAATGGTCGTCGTGATAATGACGTTAATACCGCCGTTTTTGGCAGACATGACCCCATAATTTCCCAACACCGGATGTTGCTGACCACCCATCGCTTTGAGCTCAGCCGGAGTCATGACGATCGTGTGGGGAGTGATGAAGACCAGGTAACCGCAACAGAGGATGAACACGAGATACTTAATGTACCGTTGATACTTCTCAGCGCCGCGCATACGGCCAAGCGCCTGCCAGAGGTAGTAGTTCGTGCTCAAGAAAAGAATGCCGATCATGGTGGCTTGAATAATGAAGAGCCAGGCCAGGAGACCGCCCATGAGCGTGATCCCCATCTGTTGCCGGTAGGCATAGACCTCCCGCATCAACCAGTACCCTGCAAAGGGTAAGGGGATCAGGAACGCCACACCCAGCGCCATGGCGATATAACCCATCCAGTCATAATGCGCACGATCCTCGTCCGTTTTTGATGCCAAAAACTTGTAGGCCGCGTATGCCGCCACGACACCACCACCGAAAGCCATATTTCCCAAAATACGATGCACGTTGAGCGGATTCCAGAGGGCCGTATGAATGACGTGCCAAATGTTCCCCAGGAACCGGCCCTGTTCATCGACGCCGGCCGGTGACATCATGAAGCCGATCCAGGAGTTCGCCAGGAACATGAGCAGGGTCCCGATCACGTTCAACACCACGGACATGCTCAAGTGAATATATTTAAGGAACCCCTCCTTCATCTTGTCCCAACCGTAATAATAGATGTAGAGAGTTCCGCTCTCTGCGACAAACATCAGGGCATAAATATGCATCACCGGACGGAAAATACTGGATAAGTAACCGAAGAATGCGGGATACAGCGTGAGGAAGGTGAAGATCAGAATACCACCAAGAATCGCGGTCAACGAATAGGCCGTCAGGCTGATCTTGATGAAATCGTAGGCGAGCTGGTCATACTTCTTCGCCATCGCCTTATCTTTCGTCATGACCCCCATGAACTCAATAACCATGCAGAAGATTGGGACTGCGAGCACGAAGCTCCCGTAATACAGGTGCTGCTGGTTCGCGAACCAGAGCAATACGCGGCTTTCGAAGTTGTACCGTGGATAATCCTTGGGACCGTCGACGGTCTTCGGAGCAGGAGCGCCAATGGCAAGCCCCTCCGTCTTATAATACACATCCCGCCCCTTCTCGAACTTCGCATCCCCTTCACCTTTCACTGCATCAGGGGCATCAGCGCCTATAGCCAGTGAAGGAAGCGATACGGCGATGGGGAGCAGGAGAAGGCCGATCATCGCGGCAAGCGCCATGATCGAGAACAGCTTCTTCCCGACTACACGTCCCATGAAATACCTCCTTGATGCATTCAGAAAAAAACTCATCTCATGTTTCTCCATAAACCTTTTCGGAGCAGCCGGACGCCACCTTCTACTTCCGGAATAAATACCAGAAGTCGAGGCCCTGAGAATCCATCAAGAAGTGGTCGACTGTGAGAAAGTATGCGACACAGATGACGAGAGATATTGCTCCATAGATGATTGCACTTCCCATGATATCCTCTCCCTTAAACCTTGCAGGCGTATAAAAGATCCCGACGCAATGCGCCACGTATTAACAGGGGCATTGAATTCCGGCAAACCAATAGAAAAACCACAGGCCGACTGCGCAGGTGATGTAGAAAATCATTTTGCCGATCGCGATTTTCAGGTCGCTGTCCGGTGGTCTCGCTGGTGTTGCTGATGCGTCGCCCATTTCTATCTCCCTCTCTTACGGTCCTATCAATCGTTTTTCAAATCAGCTCAGTGAATTTCTTGACAGCCAGAGACCCGTGTGTTATTCAAAATTCCCTGCCGCACAGGGAAAATCAGGGGAAACTCGATGAAACGAAACTCAAAAGTGTTCGACATTATAGTTTTGGTCGGTATGGTTGTCAATATCATTTTGGCCGTGTTCCTCATCCTCTATTACTTTGATTTCCTATAAATTTCGCGCATTTTCCATTCAGCCCTTCTCCAGCTTTGCCGCAGAACTGGCACAACGAAATCCGATCGTTTCATCGCGAAAGTCCGGGACCATTTTGCTCCGGCTGGTGATGCGGATATCAGCTCCGGTGGTCGCATAGCCTCCTCCTCGAAGTACCCGAAATACACCATGATCTGGGCTGGGAGGGTTCTTTTCTGGAGCCTCTTCGAAGTAACGTTCCGCATACCAGTCGTTGACCCATTCCATCACGTTTCCCGCCCCATCCATGACACCATAAGGGCTCTTATCAGTTTGAATCGTGCCGACAGAGGCAGAAACCTCATACCCATCGTCTACCCTGGCCCAATTGGCTCCATTAGGCTTCTCGACGTTCCCCCAAGGCCAGAGACGGCCATCCGGCCCCCGCATGGCCTTCTCCCATTCCGCTTCAGTCGGCAGGCGTTTCCCCTTCCAGCTGCAGTAGGCCTCCGCATCCTCCCATGACACATAGACGACAGGTTGATTGACGCCCTGCATCTTGCTCATATTCTTGGCATAGCGGGCTGGAGGACCAGATTTGCGATGGCCCGTGGCATGCACAAACTGTTGATATTGGAAGTTGGTCACTTCATACTGATCGATAGCAAATGCATCCAGCACCAATGTCCGCTGCGGGTGCTCATCGAGCCCGCCTTGACTGGTCCCGCGGATAAAGGGGCCCGCGGGGATCATGACCATTTCTTCACGAACCGGCTCTTCCTGAGACAGCTTAGAGGAATCGGGCGCCCCTGCCTGGATCGTTTCACTGGAATCATCTGAAGATTTTTCAAAGGGAGTCAACATGCTGCCGCGGAGGATGCCCATAATGGGGATCGCGGCAAAGGCAAGAATAGCAATGAGAAACAGAACTTTGAATTTCGTTTCGAGCATTGCTGTTATGACGGCGCAGGGCTCTCGCCGGTCTCCACATCGCTCGCACAGCGAAACCCGATCGTGATGTCCGTTCGCCAATGCTTTGCGGCAAATCGCTTGGAAAGCCGGGCATTATGCTCGGTCTCTCGCCACGACCCTCCACGGACGACTTTCAGATCACTTGGTTCCGGCCCCTTCGGATCGCGATACGGCGCCTTTTGGTAGTAGTGCTCATCATAGGTATCCGCGACCCACTCCGCCACATTCCCGGTCATGTCATACAGCCCATAGGGGCTTCGCCCGGTCTCGAAAGATCCAGGAGGCGCCAGATACCGAAATCCGTCTTCACTCCCATCGACATTCGCATTGGCACGGCCAGTTAAGAAGGTGTCACCCCACGCGTACTTCCGCTTTCCCTCACCACGACCGGCCTTTTCCCACTCCGCCTCCGTGGGAAGGCGCTTCCCGGCCCATTTGCAATAGGCTGCGGCATCCTCCCATGTCATGCTCATGGCCGCAAATTCTGGCCGGAGCAGTTTGGATTGATCGTCTTCGAAGACTTCGATCTTGGGCAGTGGCCTTTTGGTCATCTTGGCGAATCGGGCATATTCTTCTTGAGAAACCTCCTTCGCATCGAGATAAAATGCCTTAAGATACGTCTGACGTTCCGGCGCTTCATCCGGATCGCCATCTTTGCTGCCCATGATGAAGGGGCCTTCCGGTATTTGCACCATCTCCCGGCCTTCATCGCCGATCTTCGTTTTATACATGGAATAATCCTGTGCCGTTGTGCTGGTCGGCGCAGGACGAGCTTCGGACTTGATTGAGGCGGCCAGTGCCTTCATTTGTTTCGCCTTGTAGGACTCATAGACCATCAGGCAGATCATCAGGAGGAAGGACCCAAAGACGAAGACGATCGAACCGATGAGTACTCCCTTCTTTTCCATCTTGTCTCAGGCTCCCCCGCGGTTCTTCTTTGCCGCGCGCATATCTAACAACATCGAGATCTGTACACCGAGAAATCCTCCCATGGCCGCACCGGCCCCGGCGCCCACGGATATTCTCTCAGGACCAGCAATAGCCCAGGCAAGCGCTCCGCCCAGCAGCGTTCCGACTAGGATGCTCACCAGAAACCGCCGCCCCCGCATGAATCCGATGAACCCGCCGAGCACGAGCCCTGCTCCGCTCGTAAACGGCATGATGTCGCCGCCCATGATGAGACCGATGAGCATCCCGACCGTTCCCATGACGACCACGCCGAGCAGGATGTCAATCACCTGCTTCAAGGGCGTGGCCTGATTCGCGTCGGACTCAGCCATGATTGCAACAGCCTTTTTCTCCGGCAAGTTGCTTGAACCACTGGTTTGTCTGGTTCATTTGGTTTGTTTGGTTGATTTGGTTTATCTGGTTAGTTTTATTCAACCAAAAACCAAACAAACAAGACAAACTAAACAAACCAAAGCAACCAGGAGGACGGCCTGCTAGCGTCCAGCGCTTGCGACCATCGAACCAAAATCGATTTCTACGCCAGACCCGGCGATGATCGAAATACCCCAGGCCTTGGCAGCCGGCTCATGCTTGTGTATTCGTTTGAAGTCCTCGTAGACGTTCACTCGCTCTTCAAACCACTGACCGACTTCCTTCGTGCCGCTTTGCACCACGATCTCCGAGCCGCTGAACATGCCGCCTTCAGTAAAGGTCCCTTCGGGCTTGGTGGCGCTCCAGACATACTTCGTGAAAACAGGAATGAACATCAGGTCGGTGTCCAGCGAGGCATAGATCGCCGCAACCGGTTCATTTTCCGCTGTGGCTTTTTGCAGGCGCCAACGCCAGGTGAGAACCGGATAGGCCTTCGGGTCCCAATCGATCTTCTTCTTTTTGATCCTCTGTCCCGCATCCCTCGCCGCCAGAAAATTTACACCGTTCTCTGTCTGGACCTTATAGGCATCTCGCCCTTTGGACTGGCTTCGTTGATTTTCATGTTCCCAATTCGAGGGAAATCCGTCCGCTTCTGTGGCTTGAAAATCCTCTAAGACTAAGGACTGGCCTTGAGCCGAGACCGCCGCATCTATCAAGAAACCTCCACAGACCACGAGCCAGACTGCAAGACATCGCCGAATCATTACCCCTCCACTCATGCCCCACCCCTTTCGATTTTACGCCTCTTGCGACGACGGCGGCGCCAGTGCCCTTGCATTCTCTTCAGCCGACTCCTCTCCCATCGCAGGCGACTCCCCACGCCGGCACATCCAGAAGATAGTCAGCACCGCGCCCCAAAACACCGTCATGTTGAGTGTCACCATCTTCGCAGCAAACGCGAAATCCGGTGTAAAGGACCAGGGAGAGACATCGGCCATCAGTTCACTCACATGCCATGCCAACCGTCCCGAGGAACGGATATAGCCCATAAGGCCCATGACCCAGGAAAATGCGGCAGCCAATCCGAACAAGCCCACCATGCCTCTGAGGGAGATCTTACCCCATTGGATCGGCCCGTGGACCACCGCCCCTTTGAGCATCATGCGATTGATGACCGCCCCGATCACGAGGACCGTCAACGTCGTCGCAGCCTGTGGCGTCGACAAGCCGATGCGGAGATTCGCCGGCAAATAGTACCCATAGACAGAAAGCCAAATAATATTGAGCGCCCCCAGGAGGAAGAGCGCGCCCATGAGGATGTTCCCTTTCTTGGCCCAAGACACAACGATTGTTCTATTGGCACGACGGTAATAGAGAAAACTCATGGTGGTCACGAGAATCATAATGTTGATCGCGCCGTTCTTTGCCGACATCACTCCGTAGTTGCCGACCACGGGATGTTGCGCACCACCCATCGCCTTGACTTCACTGGCCGACATGAACACCGTATGCGGGGTCAGCCAAATAACCAATGCCACCATGAACACGGTGAGCAGCATTTGATAATAGGGATGATAGCGTTCCCCGCCGCGAAGGCGCGCCATACTTTGCCAGATATAAAAGTTTATTCCGAGGAACAGGACACCGATCAAGAGGGCCTGTACTACAAAGAGCCAGGTGAGCAATCCACCCATCATTGTCACGCCCATGCTCTGGCTAAACGAGTACACCGATCGCATCAACCAGTAGCCGGCAAATGGCATCGGTAACAATGCGCAGACCATGACAAACAAAAAGACATGCCCGACCCAATCGAAGTAGGCCCGCTCTTTGTCGGTCTTGCTGGTGAAAAACCGGTAGCAGGCGTAGGCCAACACCACCGCGCCCCCGGACATGATGTCAGCCAGAAATCGATGGACGTTCAATGGATTCCACAGAGCCGAATGGAGTAAATGCCATCCATTCCCCAGAAACCGTCCCTGCGCATCGACACCGGACGGAGCCATCATGAAGGCCGACCAGGCATTTGCTGAGAGCAGGAGAGCCGTCCCGAACACGTTAGTCAGCAAGCCGATCGACGCATGCCCCCATTTCAAGGCCGGGGTGGCCATCCGGTTCCAGCTATAGTAATAGACGACGAGCAGCAGCGACACTCCGACAAACACAACCGCATAGACCGGCATAAAGGACTTGAATGTCCCACCCATGTACTGCATGAAGCTGGGGTAGAAATAGAGAAACATCCCCAGCATGAGGCCTCCGATCACGGCTGTAGCCGAGAGGGCGAGAAGGGCAACTTTGGCCAAATCGCGGGCGAGACCATCGTAGCGAAGGGCGAGTGCGGGATTTCTGCTGCTGAGCCCCAGAAATTCCAGCAATACACAAAAAATCGGCAGAGCAAGAACAAACCCGCCGAAATACGTGTGCTGTTGCGTGATGAACCACACGAGCAATCGGCTGTCGAATGATCCGATGCGCGAGTAGACCGTTTCCTCAGGAGAAGGAGCTGGCGGCCCCTGTGGAATCCCCGGTGTCTTGAAATACAGATCGGTGCTGGTCTCGGCAAAGGATTGGCTGTACGAACCCCCGTCCATCACCAACGCCGAGAGAACGGCGAGCAGCAGGACGAGATAGCCGAAGACTCTGTAGGCCTGCCTCTTCATCACCATGGACTTATACTTTCGAGCCGGAAACGGAGCCTGTACCAGCGCCAGCCGATGCTGAAATCCCTGTCCCCGGTGATTTGCCGAGAATTCCCATGACGAAGGGACATCTGAGCAGCGCGCTTGACATCGTGTGCCCCTGTTGCTCTTCTATGTGCCGGCGAAATCCAAGATAGTAACAATAGAGCGCCATCATACCAGTCACGAATCCGCCTGCAGCCATCGCATAGGCTGTGGGAATTCCCGGTTGCTTCAAGAGGAAAATCACACAGCCCGCAGCAACCAGATAGTAGGTCGCGGCAAAGGAAAGCCCTGGCCACCACCAATACTTGAGCAATTCACCCGCTTTTGTCCGTACGAGTCCTTGAATCCATGATGCGTGCGGGCGAAGCCCGCCGAAGTGAGCACAGAGTGCGACCCCGCCCCCCAACAACGCCACCGCGGACAGCTGAACAATGGCCGCGCCCTGATAGGCCTCGACCAGGTGGCCCAACGAGGCGCCCAGCGCGCCGACGATGAGCCCGGTCGCAACCCACGGAACAAGTCCAATTGCAAAGCTGCCTACCATCGTGCGGAGGGCCGCCCCGTCAGGAAATGTCGGGAACGGACGGCCCATGAGGGCGATTTTTCGTACATGCCCGATCTCGAAAGCGTCACGTGCAACAGACGTGCAGGAAATAATGATGGCCATCATGGCCGGCCCATCCGGATGTTTGAGATAGTCATATCCAACAAGCCAGAGCAAGGCCAGAACCAGCAGAGACAACTGGACCCCATACACAAACCCAATCCAGCCGCCAAGCCAGAACAGCAACTGAGTCTTGTCCTCTCGAACAATCCTGCTCCATGGAGTGGCACGGCCGACACGATAGGCCAGGAAAGCTGTGACCAACGAGACGAGACCGCTGACCATCAACAACACGATCGGTTCGGACAGAGGCAACAGGAGTTTAGCCAACCGATAGACAGCGAACGCCACGAGCCCCGGCACAAACATGACAATCCGCTTCTTCTTGCGCACAGAATCTTCTGTGACGGCCAAACTCAGACTGGGTAACACTCGTAATGCCATCCGATGCAGCATACTAATTCCGTGAGGCGTAAGGTGACGGGCCTCCGTTGTTCTCGCCTTACCCCTGACGCCTCACCCCTTACGTCTTCTGTGCTCCCATTCCGAAATAGCGCGCCTTCACTTCTTCCATCAGCGCTACGGTGATACGCGTTTCCCCGCGATCCGCCGCAGTCCTCTCCAATTCGACACGGGCCATGGCACGTACCGGAGCCGGCACTCTGTCCAATCGACGTTCGGCATCAAGATCCCACTCGATTCGCTCACCTGTTCTTGGACGAAGCAACAGGTCGTAGGTCACGACTCTCTCTCCCCTCCCCCGGACATCTTGCTCGACCTCGCCTCGCACGAGTGGGGCAAGATACGGGGGCATGCGATCCAACCGATGGATCGCCTCATCGGTCCACATGATCCGATCGACGAGTCCGCCGGTTTGACCGGCAGGGACATCAACTCCCACTTTGAGCCCACAGCCACGACATTCTGTTCGAATGAACCACTGGATCGTTCCATCACCGTACGAACGTTCTTCAACTCCCTCTGTATGCATCCAGCGACCGCAACCACAGGTCAACATGACAAAATACCGTGAGGCGTGAGGGGTCTCGGAACACGAGAATATCCGCCACCGCCGTATTGCGTACCGATCACTCATGACAAATCACCCATCAATCATCCGATCTTCCCCGGGTACAAGAGATAGAGCATCGTGTAGGTGGTGGTCCCGGTCACAAAGAGGATGCAATACACGACCATCGTGAACAGTCCCAGCGCCCGATGGCGTCGCGCCCCGTTCGGCCAGATCCGTTGAATCGTCATTTCGACCACGAACACGATGGCGATCACAGCCAGCAATGAGACATAGACTTCGAATTTCCGCATCGAGAAATCGGCCGTGACGACGCGCGAGATAAACAACAGCATGATCAGTGCCGTGAGCGTGCCGAAGATCAATCCGATTTTCTTCCAAGTCGTGAGCAACAGGGTCTCCTTGAGGGTGCGTACACCGTCTATCACTTGTTGTGCGCGAAAACCCAGCACGATCATGTAGACCGCCATGATCAGTCCGAGAATGACCAGGATAATGTGTATCGTCAACACGGGAATGAAGACATAATCATAGAGCGCTTGGGACCCGCCAAAGCCTTCCTTCCCTTCAAAGGCCAACACCCCTAATTGACGAAAGAGGTAGTAGCTGATGAAGAACGCGACCATGGCGATCATCCCGCCGAACATCATCCAATGATGGGCATCTGCCCGACGTTTCTTCGCCTGGATCCAACCGACCACGAAAAGCCCGGTAAAGAACGTGGCCATAAGCTGGCTCATGTCCGCACCAACCGTGGCGTGGGTTCCAAAAAACCCCGGCTCCTTCAGCCATTCAAGCATGGGGGCCCTGTTGGTCGTGGTTTATTTGGTTCATTTGGTTTGTTTGGTTAGCTCCGACAACCAAACAAACGAAACAAACCAAAACAACCATCCGATTCTCAGGCTTCATAACCCTTTACGCCCTGCACAACCGCGGAAGGCTCCAGCTCCGTAACGCCTGCAAAGCCGGCGTCCCCCATCCACTGAATGGCATCTGCTGCCTTGTAGCAACCACCCTGTTCTGTATTCACCAGAATGTGGACTGCAAATGCGGTTGTCCAGGCTGGGCCGGTTCCTGCCTCATTTAAGAATCGATCCTTGATGACCAACCGGCCGCCTGGCGCCAAATGGGCCCAGACCCGCTTGACCAAGGATGCGTTCGTCGAAAAATCTTGATAGTGCAGGATGTCTGACATCAGGGCGACATCGTAGGGTCCACCCAGCCCATCCTTGTTAAAATCGCCAGGGAGCAACGCAATTCTCGATTCTAACCCAGCCTCTTTGACCGTTCGTTCCGTGAGTTGGAGCGTCGCAGGCAAATCGAACACCGTGGCGCTCAGCTCCGGATAGGTCCGGCAAAAGGCAATCGCGTTCGTCCCGGCCCCGCCTCCCAGGTCCAGAAATCGAACCGGCCCACTCAGTTGCAGCCGCTTGGCAAGATCCGGCCCGCTCTGCTGTCCAATCCGATGGAGTACTGCCAACACGTTGCTGCCTAAATCAGGATCGGTCTCGAACACGTGCCGGTCGACTAACCGCTTTCCCGTACGAATCGTCTGTTCCAGTTTGCCCCAGTTGTCCCATTCCGCATCGTGAAGGAGGAGGAGATGCCCGACATACTGAGCAGAACTGCGGACCAGATGGGTGGCTGCAACCACCGCGTTTTCGTAACAATCTCCATCCTTCTTCAACAGCCGCATCGCGACAAGGGCATTCAAGAGCAGCCCCAGTGTCTCTCGATGGGCACCAAGACGACCGGCCAAATCAGGGAGAGTTTTCTGCTTCCCATCCAAGGCAGAAAACACATCCAGCCTGACAGCCGTGAGCAAAATTTTCGTCTCCCAGTAATACCCGAGCTGAAAGACTTCTGCGAGCGAGAGCTCTCGTGACACACCAAGCCCCTTAAGCAAATCGCTTTGAAACTCAGCATCTTACCTAGATCGGAAACTGAAAGGCAAGGCGGCAAAAACCTTGTGTCCGGTGGGAAAACACAAAGGGCAGCGGATTGCTCCGCTGCCCTTCGATTGCGGGTTATCCCGCTAATTAGGAAACGTCGGCTTACTTGATTTCAGCCTTGAGGTTGGCGGTTCCGCCATCTGCCACATCGACCTCGAACTCCACCTTCTTACCCTTGGCAGCGAATGGATGCCAGGCCACCACCTTGTGCTTGCCGGCCGGCACATCCTTGATCTCGAAGGATCCATCGTCCTTCACCACGGCAAAGTGCGGATTCGACACAGGGAGATAGAAGCCCTGCATGAACTCATGCTGGTCGCACTGTAACCGATAGTAACCATCCTTTTCCGCTCCGCCACGAAACACCACCGGCTTGTCGAGCTTGTCACCCTTCTTGGCCAAACCGATGTTGAAACCGGTGGCTGAGCTGGTGCCCTTCACGACAAAGCTATGCGGATTGTGAAGTACACCCTGCACCGACTTTGGATCATCCGGATCGGCATCATGGTTCTCAACCTTGAAAGACTTGTTGTTCACCACCACGCCGGCGAAGGGCATGAACTCGCAGAACTCTGCAACCACTTCAGTGCCCTGATACCCATCCATGAATGCCTTGTCCTCGATGTCGACCACGGCCACGACCGCGTTCTTGAGGCCGCCATCCTTGCCGACTTCAATCTGCTTGAGGAACCGCTTATCTCCATCGATCAGTTCCTTATGCGGGTTCTTTGGACAAAAACCCGGGTTGGGGAACTTCGAGAACAAGAATTCCTTCTGTTCTGCCTTTCCCCCATAAGTCACCTTCCCGGCAATCGTTCCACCTGCAAACGAGGTGAAAGGCGCCGCGATGAACGCGACGGCTGCCACACCCAACATGATTGATAGCGCACTTTTCATATAACTGCCTCCTTGTGATTAACGATATTATCCGAGTACTAGCTCGCTGTTCCCTTCCTTTATCCACCGGCCAGATGAGAGAAAGGTAGGGAACGGCCTCCTCTCTGGTGTGCTCGATCGACGACAAACTGGGGATTCTAGTCTAGGATCGAGTATATATATAAAATCCTACCGCATCCTGTCAATCTCAAACAAGAGGGTGAAAATGCCCGTTTAGCAAGCCATGCGCGACACAAAGCTCGAAGCTCCAAACATTTCTGCCTTCAACCCGTCTTGCCAGTCTGGCCATTTGTTGCTCTGGTCAACCCAAGCAATTTCATTGACTCCTGTGCAGCGGCACGAGCTAAGGTCTACTTTGCGCTGAAGGGTTGGTCATCAGGGACAGGTGATTTCGCACAGCGGAAGCCGATTGTAGCCAAACGTTGATCGGGCACTGAGCCACCACGGGTCGCCGTTCGGAGCATGACCTGGTGACTTTTCCACGAGCCGCCGCGAACACTTTTGTATCGCCCGCTGGTCGGGCCCGGTGGATTGCGCTCCGGCATATACGCATAGTAATCGGGCCCGAACCAATCTTGGACCCATTCGGCGACATTTCCCGCCATGTGATGGAGACCATAGGGGCTCTTGCCGGCCTCATGCGAATCCACTGCCGCGAGAATGGGGATCTCATGGACGTGGTGCTGGCCGAACATGGAGACGGTGGGGTTGGGAGCGGTTGTACCCCAGGGGAATAGGCCGCCTTCGGACCCCCGCGCTGCTTTTTCCCATTCCGCTTCAGTTGGAAGCCTTGCACTCTTTGCCACGCAGAAGTCTTTCGCCTCGGCCCATGTGACATAGAGCGCGGGCCACCGGCTGAGGGTCTGGTCCTCGACAGAGTGGATTGTGATGACGTGCCAGATCAGTTTCTGCAGTTCGTCCGACGGATGGAGCTTTCGCTGTTGTAAGAATGCCAGGTATTCCCCAAGGCTCACTTCATCGCGATCCATCACGTAGGTGTCCAGCCAGACTCGATGTTGGGGAAGTTCAGTGTCGTCGAACTGTGTCCAGTTCCCATAGGGATCGTCGTCCACTCGCTTGCTGCCGAGCAAGAACGGACCGGCTGGGATGGTCACCAACGGTGACGACTTGGCCAACCCCGCGATCCTGGTCAAATGGCGGGCCAGTTCCGGTGATGGCCTCGACCCAGCCCCTGCGTCCTGTAGGCTTCCCATGATGATCAGGAGGGAGAGAGTGATTGCACGCCAAATAAACCTGTGTCGCATCAGGTCTCACTGGAGGAGGTCACGGCCTTGTTGATTTCCAGAAAGAGGCTTCCTTCAATTTCCGAGGCCTCCTCCGTGCTCACATCGAGGAGGCGTCAGCAGAATACGCTGTTCCCTCCGAGAAAGCACCTCGCCTTCCGAGGGCAAACAGCCGCAATGGAATCATTTGTCAGAGGCATCGGCTTTCCAGCATAGCGTGGTCTAGCCCGCATTATTCATGACTGTTCGTGGCGAAATCGCCAAGCCGCGTCGTGAGACCGGCGCGCGGAGCCCGGAGGACCTGAGGCGTACTCATGCAGTACGTCGAAGGTCTAAGGGGCGAGCCCGCCGGCCGCCGGCGTGTCGCAACAGCGGATCGGCGATTGCAGCAGAAGAGTCATGAATAATGCGGGCTAGTTCTCAGGGAAGGGTCAAGGACCACGCCGCCAGCTATTTCTTCAAGCAACCCTTGGCCTACTTTCCGGGTTTTGGGTTCGTTCTTTCTATGGTACGATACTCTCGTTCCCAACCTTGAAGAAGGAGTCTACATCGATGTCTGTCTGGCCACCGCTTGTTTCGACGGTGTTCTATGTGCTGTTCAACCTACCTCTGCTTTTCGCCGCTGACCAACCGCCTCAGGCCCTGCTCACACCACCCACGACTAAAGATGGTGCGCCCATGGTCGAGGTCCCGGCCGGCTCGTTCCCGATGGGTGTTCCACAAGGCGATCGGGATGGTGGGCGTGATGAATATCCCCGCCATGACGTGTTTGTGGACACCTTCTTTATAGATAAATTTGAGGTCACAAACGGCCGCTATTTGGAGTTCGTGAAGACCACCGGCCACCGTGTCCCACAAAATCCTAAGAACGCGACGCGAAACCTCTGGGAAGGAATCTCCATCGCAGACTCACTGACCGACAGGCCCGTCATCAATGTGGACTGGTTTGATGCCGAGGCCTACTGCAAATGGGCGGACAAACGACTCCCGACCGAAGCCGAATGGGAAAAGGCAGCTAAGGGAACTGCTGATCGGCGATTTCCCTGGGGCAATGTGGAGCCCACAGCCAAACATCTCAACTATAATCAACGGTGGATCGGCGAGAAGACCCTCATGCCTGTCGGAAGCTATGAAGCGGGGAAAAGCCCGTTCGGCGCCTACGATATGGCCGGCAATGTCTGGGAATGGGTCAATGATTGGTACGATGCCGGCTACTATGAAAAGAGTCCGGCGAAAAACCCCAACGGCCCGGAGACAGGCACAAAGAAAGTCATTCGAGGAGCCGGCTGGCAAAACGAGACTCCGACAGTCCGAATCTTTACCCGCGTGGACAGCGATCCGATGGTTCGGAATGAATCAACGGGTTTTAGGTGCGCGATGAACGCCGCGAAGTAAACAGGCGAAGGGTGCGACCCGAACTATAGGAGAACGTAACCTTACACGGGCTTTGCTCGAAAGGATCTTTAATGGACACCCGTCGTGTCTACTCTTCACCTTTTCCACGTCTATTGGCGTTCGTAGTTGCTGCCGGCATCACGATGTTCACGGCTCCGATCAGTGCAGAGCCGACTTCACTCAGCCAGGACACATTTCTGCGTGCCAAACAAGCCACAGTCGGCATTCTGGAGGATACCCAAGATCAGCGCACGCCGGAGAAACCAGGGAAGATCGTCATCCGAGGAACCGGCTTTCACCTGCGAGACGGCTACGTCATTACCGCCAGACATGCTGCGGAGAAACACGACCCCTCGACCGGCACTATGATCCGGAAGCATGTTCGCATCCTCACCGCCGATCTCCATGAGCTCCCCGCCGACCTCGTCGGTGACAGCTCATTCATGGACGTCGTAATCTACCGGATCGCCGAGGCACATCGATCCAAACTGCAGGCAGAGACATCGTTCGCCACTGGCGAGGCCACCCCTGGGATGGAGGTTTTCACCGTCGGTTATCCGCTTGGCTGGGGCCCCACTATGGCCTTCGGCCGCCTTGGGAATACGAATACCTTCCTTCAAACTGTCGAGACGCGTTTGATCCAGGCAGACCTCTCCGCCTGCAGCGGCAACTCAGGAGGTGGACTGTTCAATACCCACGGGGACGTAGTCGGGATTATGCACGCCATTATCCAGACGGAAAAAGAAGAGACCCAGGCCCATTGCAGCCGCATGACCTTCGCCATTCCGGGAATTCTCGCCGAGCGGATTGTGAATGCGGCCCTCACAGGCAAGTCGCTCACATTCTCAAAAATGGGGATTCACATGACTTCAGTGAAGGATGGGACCAAATGGCGCATGGCCGTCAAGGATGTGGCAGATCCGGCGAAAGAGGCCGGTATTCAAAAGCACGACATCTTGCTGGCGATCGAAGACCAGGAAATTCTCGATGCGGCCCAACTGAAGAACTACTTGATTGAACGGACGACACCTGGGCAGCGTGTCTCAGTCAAGGTTCGACGAGTGGATGCAGACCTCACATTCACAGTTACACTGGGAGGAGGATAGCGTCCGTCAGAGGAAGACAGGCTTTTAGAGATTCTGCCTCGGTCCCTTGGAACTGACATTCCTCAACATGGTATTTACCGCTTCTACCTCAGCTCTCCGTCGCATTTGTTAATGCAAGCTGGTCTGCCGAGGCTTTGACTCCTGTGATTGACCCGAGTCATTCACATCCCGTGCGCAACGGAATCCCATCCAGTTGATCTTCGTATTGGGATCAGTCCCGTTCCGCATGGCAACCCGCATCGTTGTCGTGCTGTCCATCCAGCCGCCGCCACGGAACGCTTTCTGCGTGCCGGTCTCCGGACCTAATGGATTCCGGTCAGGCGCCGTTTTGTAATAGTCCTGATCGTACCAATCCGCGACCCATTCGGCGACATTCCCGATCGTCTGATAGAGCCCGTATGGACTCACGGCGTTCTCGTACTTGTCGACGGAAATGATCGGAGGGTAGAGCAGCAGCCGTTCCGGACGATCCCGCACCGGACCTGAAAGGCCGGTTCTCCCAAAATTCGCCCTGGTCGGCCCAGCATATTCCTTGCCCCAGGGAAAGAGCCGCCCGTCCACTCCGCGCGCTGCTTTCTCCCATTCCGCTTCTGTCGGAAGCCGTTTTCCCGCCCACGTGCAGTAGGCATCGGCGTCATACCATGACACGTGCATGATGGGGTGGTGCGCCATCGCCTCCTGGAAATTTCCACCGTCATATCGCCAATCCAACTGCGGCGAGCGGTTCGTGGCGAGCACGAACTTGAGATACTCCAGCGCCGTCACTTCATACTTGCCGATCTCAAAGGCATCCAGATAGACGCGCCGCTGCGGAATCTCGCTCCGATAGGCCAATCGATCCGTCTTCTTATCGCTGCCCATCTCAAACTCACCGGCCGGCACTAGGACCATGTCGTCCTTGGCCTTCCACTTGGCCACACGCTCTTCAGCAATCTTCCTCCCTTCCTCCGTCCATTCCATCGTAATGTCCTGAACATCGAGGCCCCAGGCGACGTTCGCAGTCACCAAAGCCATCGCCACGACGACGGTCGCCTTCACCGCACGAATGACTATTGTCAGTATATCCATTCGCAGCCTCTTCATGATCCGGCCTCCTTAGTTGTCCAATCTAACGGCGCGAGGCGAGAGGGAGGCAGGCTCGAACCCCTCGTCTTTAGCCTCTAGCCCCTTGTCCAATGCTGATTTCGCGCATCGAAACCCTGTTAAATAGCTTTTCCGATCCGGCGTGCCGGCATTTCGTCCCGCGGATCGCGCGACCTCCGGGTCTTCATTCCAGGAACCACCGCGAAAGACTTTGAGCTCTCCCACTGCCGGCCCCGTTGGATTATCCGGCAGGCTACGCTGGTAATACTCTGGGTCGAACCAATCCGCGACCCATTCACTGACGTTGCCGGCCATTTGATAAACGCCATAGGGGCTCACGCCCTTGTCGTACCGATTCACATTGGCCAGCGGTGGATATTTGAACCCGCGTTTCGAGCCTGGATGCGCGATATTGCTTTTCATCCACCCGGCTGGTTCGTTGCCCCATGGAAAGACCCGTCCGTCCACTCCGCGCGCTGCTTTCTCCCATTCCGCTTCAGTCGGAAGTCGTTTCCCCACCCACTGGCAATAGGCATTGGCTTCTTCCCACGTCACCCCGATGACCGGATGTGAGGCCATCTTTTCGAGAAACGGGTCCTGCATCCAAAACGGCGGCCAGGCCGCACCTGTGGCCAACACGAATCGAAGATAATGGACGTTGGTAACTTCATACTGATCGATCTCAAAAGCATCGAGGGAGACAGGCCGCTGCGGTAGTTCCTGAGGCCCGGCTGCGCGATCCACCTTAGGATCGCTGCCCATCAAGAATGGCCCTCCCGGCACAGGAACCATACCCTCGGGAACATCCAGTAACGCCAACCGTTCCAACTCCCAGGGCTGCGCCCAGGGGTCGTGCTTAGGACTCAAATGATCGGCGTGCGCCTCACCTGGGCAAGAGGCTAGAGGCGAAAGGCAATAGGCGAGCAAATACAGAACGACCCGACACCGCTTCTCACAGAATCCACCCCACTGCCTCATGTTTATTAGTACGTTTCCTTCTCTAGCGTCGGAACGATCTGGCTCTGCACATCCTGCGTGATCGTATAGCGCACGTACGGATTCTCGACCATCTGATTGGCTTAAAGACGCCCGTGTTCAGCGATCCTGTTTCTGGATCATCGGATCGATTTCTTTCTTCGTTTCCTCGAGCACGTTGTAGCGGACATACGCGTGGTCCAACACCTCGTTGGCATAGAGCCTCCCTGTAGGAGCCGGGACGACAAGATTCGCCTCTGTTGTTCCCTTCGGCGCGATCGTGACGGTTTGCTCGATCGTGGTGCGGACATAGGGATGCCAGACGACCAGCTTATAGGTGCCGGGCGGCACATCGGTCATGGTGAACCGGCCTTGCTCGTCCGTCTTGGCAAAGTACGGATTCATGATGGCCACACCCCAGCTTTCCATGTACGCATGGAAACCGCATTGCATAACGAAAATCCGGCGGCCCTTGCTGAGATTGACCAATTGCTTCATCGGCGGGCCGGCCATATGTTTGTGGTACAGCCCGGCGTCGCTGCGATCCTTGAAGTTACGCGGGTGCTGCGGATTCATCGGCAGCGGCACGTTGAACAGCACCCGCGCGCCCAAATGCGAGGTTTCATAGGCCTGAATGTCGTGCATGACGGGGTCCATGTTGATCACCGTCACCGATTGATCATCCCGCACGACGGTCGTGAACGGGAGGAAGAGGCAGTCTCTCGCTTCGATTTGCGGCACGGTCTTTTCCACGAAGGGTTTGCCTTTGTCGATCCCTTCCAGGTACACCACCACATCGCGAAACTCGCCCGCCGGCCCGACCTGGAACGGTTGTAGGATGCGCCAGCCTTGCCCGTCAGAAATGCGGCCGCAGTAGAATTGGTCCGGCAAGGTTGTGAGATTGTAGCCCTTTGGTTTGGGCACGTGGCCGTCGAGCGTCACAGTGCCGACGAGGGATCCACCTTCCGTGACGGTAATTTCTTCATAACCCCAAGCCGGCCCTCCTAAACCGATCGCGGCTAACAACGCTACTGTCATGACATACCGCATATAGATCCTCCTCGTTCTCAATCAGGACCTCAGCCTGAGTCCTCTAGATGTTCGACTATGGAAATTGCTCAATCGACCACCGGAGCGAGCCAGCCTCTCCCTCGCGTTGAGACGATTTCGTTCACAGGATAACACAGCTTCCCCCTCTGAGACGAGGCGCAACGGTCACAGAAGATATCCACGACTCACTCGCGGCACGGCGGCGAGGAATAATCCAGTCACTCAGGAGCCGGAATAGAGATCAGGACCGCGCCCAGCACATCGCGGAGTTTGTAGTCATGCTTTGAACTGCGCGCGTCGGCGTTATGACAGTTCACACAGACGGGCGAGACAGCTAGGTCCGCATACACGGCTTGGAAGTATCGAGTGCCCCCCTCCCTGACCAGGCCTTTATACGGCTGCTCGGGATGCGCCATGACCGCCTCAAGCGCCTTGCGCTCGAATTCTGTTTGAGGCCCGCTTTGTTTGTTGATGGGATGGAGGCTGATCAACCGGTACTGCACCTGTGCTCCCGTCAGCGCCGCCAGACTCGACGACTCCTGAAAGAATTGGGCCGGAAGCGGGAGTGCGTTCGCCGAACGCCACTGCTCCGACGATTCGATCACCCCTCTCCTCTGCATCCGCTCCACAACGTGGACGGTATAAAACGTCCGGTCAGCCTCCAGCACTGAATGGATATAATCCACGACCGTTTCCAGCGGGACACTGCCGGCCGACTCCTTGCCGGCAAACCCGGCTCCCCAACCCAGTATCACGCACAGCGGAACGCACAATCCTCCTACAAGCCACTTACGAGATGACATGACCCCTCCCTTCGATAGTGCCGTATCAGACCGGGAGACTGGGACATGATGAGGAATGCCGAAGTCCCGCCACAAATTGTGTATCAGTGCCATTTTCCCCTCCAGCCTCCTCTGAATGCTAGGTGCTGAGTTTTCGAATTCAGTTTTATCTCGGCACTCAGCACTTCAATAACACGAAGGGGGAGCCACGCATCACGCGCAGATCCCCCTTGCGATCACGACTCTTGTCTTTTTCCGCTCACACTCCACAGGGGAGGTGCGGAATGCTGCTTCGCGACCTGCGCCGGAGGAGCGGGGCCCCACCGCGATTCAGCCGAGAAGGAAAACTGGAACTGACCGAGGCACCATGGTCGAAGACCAGGGCCGAGAGAATTCCAGAAGGCTTCCGCTCGGCTGAGTCCGGAAGGGTCGATCCGGGAGGCGCGGGAGCGAACAGCATCCCGCACCTCCCCAGCTCACTACTTCATCGCCGTCGGAATCGCTTGGGGCTCCGGTTTCAGCTCCACTCGCTTGGCGCCCGTTCCCTGGGTCCCCAGCGGTTGGATTCGTGAATCGCCGACCGGCAACACACGGAGGTAGCCCCATTGTCCTGACTGCGTGTAGGGCAGCCGCGCATTGGACCACACGAAGTCTCCCACCTGACGATACGGGCCGCCCGCGCCGCCACGGATGAAGACATCAAGGATCTCGGATCCGGCATACTCCACCACACTGATCTGGTCAGCACCCGGCATGTAGGGCTCGATCGGCCACTCATGACCTTCAACCCCGAACATCCCGTTCTGTTCACTGTTGGCGCCGATCACGTGGATACGGATCGGGTCACCGGCATGCGCCTCGATCAGAGGCGTAACCGGGTCTTCAGGCTTGTCCACCACGCAGGGCTGGAAGATCTTGCCCAGCGAGCAGCCCTGCTCCTCACGGAACTTGTATGGTTCCGCACGGTAATTGACCGACGTGAGCCCAGCCACATTTTGCACATAGGGCATGAATGCGGTCCCGATGATGTTGTCCTCATCCTGGAAGAAGAGGGCCACATCTCGGTAGTTCCGCTTCCCGACGTTCTCCGGCAAGCTGGCATCGACGATCACGTCGGCGCGCCATGAGTTCTTCTGTGAGATATCGGCCCCTGTGACAGGGTCCCGATACTGGGAACCCTTCGGGCCGATGATGACCGCACCGTACAATCCGTTCCGTGGATTAACAACCACGTTCCCACCGTCCCACACCAGCGACGTCGTCTCCTTGTTCGCCGGATGGGCGTAGTAGGTGTATGTGCGGCTTTCGCCTGGCGCAATCGTCTGATCGCCCGGATTGTTCCCGACATTCAGGCCCTGGCTATCTTTTGGATCGAAGGCCAGGCCCGGTGCAAAGAAGGATGCCCGGCTCGCCTTCATCTTGTTCTTCAAATTGACCTTGATGCAATCGCCTAGATTGGCGCGCAACGTGAGCGGATTCGGCATCACATTGCCCGCTACCGTGGTCGCTTCCTCTGCAAGCGCGTAGATCTTCCCTTCCGGCATCGTCATTTCGATCTTGCGCTCAAAGTCCACCTCGATCACATCCGGTGCCTTCGGATGGAGCTTCATCGGACGGTCCAACGACACAACGTTGAAGTTCTTCACCGGAGCATCTGACGGACAGACGGAACTCGGTGTCGCAGGAATCCCCAGAGGATTGGTCCCCTTGGGCAGCGGTTTCAGATCCGCCGTTTCCTTGTCGAGCACGCGGATGATACCCCATCCCCCTTCGGCGAAGTGCGACGTTCGTCCGTTGAAGTGGATGTAGTCGCCCGGCATGCCCTGGAATCCTCCGGCTTTGCTGACGAGGTCATACCGCTCGGCGATCCCGACGTGAATCGAGTTCTTCCGATTGGCATCTGCCGCATACCGTTCCGTCAGGAAGGTATGGCCTGAAATGGTCCAGACATGGGATTCGTTCATCAGCTGATGCAACAGACGAAACACCATAGTGTCCCCTGTGTAGGCACGCAAGAGCGGCGTACCAGGATCGCCATGGATCGCGCTGCTGAACAACTTCGACGTATCCGGATTGTTGGACAGGCGCTGTGCAAACGGCGCCGCGCGGAAATTGAAGCCGCTGCCGGTCGTGTGCGTCCCGCCGTTAATATACTTGTTCGGCGCCGCCAGGATCTTTTCCGGCATTTGGAAGGACACGGTCTTACCGGCTTCCAATGCCACTTCGATGGGCTGCCCAGGCGGGTTTCCCGCCTCAATGGTGTTCACCGTATGCGGAACGGTGTCGTGGATCGACACCATTAATTCACGGAAACTCCCGCTCACGCCGGCCCCGATCGGCTCATTGCTGTGAATGTCAGCGATGGGACCGCTGTACACCAACTTGCCGTTCTTCGGATCGTGATAGGTGGACCCGAAAGGTTCCACGATCGTCACGCCGAACCCCCCATGCGGCCAGGTCGTCGCGCCGAATGCATGGTCGTGCCAGAACACCGTCCCCATATCCACATCCACCCACCACCGATAGCGGACGAATTCCGGGGATACCAGATCCCCCGCCGGGTGATTGTTCTTCAATGGCTTGAAGAAGGTGACCTGATCGCCCTTGATCTCCTTGATACGAGCCACTTCCTGGCAGCTCTTGTCGCGCGGCAATGAAGCCGTCGAATCGTTGCCCTTCTCCAAACAATCCATGCCGACCATCACTTCAGTATTGACATGGAACGGCGTGGCACCCGGCGCCATCTGAATCTTGATGGACGCAGCGCCCGCCTTCGCACCGCTTACGAGCTTCGCGACCATCGGGGCCGGCAACCCGTGTTTGGTCTTCTTTCCCCACATGGTGAACGGCCGGACCGACATTTCATACTCAAACCCTGAGATCACGCCGTCCGAATTCCCCGTGTCGAACTGGAAGAAGTGGGGATGAATGTTGATCTTGGACGACTGGAAATTCGTGTAATCGTCGTCGTCCCATTCGCTGGTCAGCAACAGATCCACACAGTCATACACGTTGGCGCGGATGACCGCGGGCAACTTGAGATCGTCGTTCCCCCTGGTCAACCGTTCTTCTTCGTGAAGCACGTAGATCAAGCCATCCTTGTCGACCATGGCCGGCTCTTTCCCCTGCGCCTTCGCCAGGGTGATCGGCATGCGGACGAAGTGGATGTTGTAATGCTTCTTGTTGGCATTGTCGGGACAGAGACTCCATCGGCCCTGCTCGCCCGGCATGGCCGGCTCTGATGTCCGTTCACCATTGGCGTCCTGGTGAATCGGTTCTAGCCAGGGAGCGCCGTTATGATTGGCCGAGAACGGCACCCGCTTGCCGAAGTGCGGCCTAAAGAGCGGCCAGGCCATCTTGCCTGTCGTCGCATCGAACAGGATTGCAGGTCTGGTACTATCATCCCACTTAGCCGCCCATTGGTACTTTGGATTCTGTGCGGTACTTTCCCGCTCACCCCTGGCAATATTGCCATCCCACTTCCAGTCCCACACGGTCGAATCGTAGGCCAGGATCTGGCCCTTTTCATCGTTCGTGTGACCTGGTTGCCCCTGTGCCGGGACAAACATCTCGACCCAATCCTTGATGTTCACGATGACGGGATCGGACTTCCAATTGGTCTTCTGACTCTTATCGACAATCTTAAAGACCTTCCCGAACCAATCCACCGTCGTCCCGATCAGCTTGTCGGATGAGACTCCCTGCTTCATCCGGCCCTGACGATCCGGCAACTCCCTAAGGTCAGGCATGCTATCGGTGTGTGCGGCACCCACTTGGAGTGTATTGTAGAACCGGCCATACCCCCACATGCCCGCCACATAGTGGTGCGCAACATGGCAGTGATACAGGAATTCCCCCGCTAAATGTTGGCATCCCCCGCCGCCGCATTCCGGTTCGAGATCCAAGGCTTCTGACGGACCGATCACTTCCACGTCTACGCGATCTGACTTCGTCCGGACAACCGGATACTTTACCGGCCCATCCTGCCCCTTATACCAATGTTCTTCCTGATCGGCGCGTGGGCTCCTCTGCCAACGGATCGTACCGCTATGAGGGTGGTGGGAGTGGAACACTTCGGATCCGCCATGAACCAGCCGCCACTTGACCGGATCGCCCAAATAACCACGGGCTATCGTGGTCGGAGTATCGCCGAATGTATAGGAGCTATAGGCCATCGATTCGTCTTCAAACCCGAAATACTCATGCTGCAGGTGCATCTGATCGATTCCGAATGGCTCGCTACGATAGTTGATCGCCCGGCCACCGGGGCGATAGGCATCTGTCAACGGATCGCGCTGGGGTAAGAAATCGCCCTTCTTATTCAGCGGACGGAAGGCTTCGTCACCGATCTCATGATAGAAGAGCACGAATTCGCGGAAGTCCGGTCCTGACCCGTTATCAATATTTACTTCCCAGCCGGTCTTGGCCTCCGGCGCCGGGCCTCCACTTCCGAGTGCATTGAGATACTTCGAGCCCTTTGGCTCTACGATGAAGGCACCGAAGAGACCCAACACGGTCAGCTCACGGTCATGACTGTAGGAGTGAAACTGACGGACCCCCTCCTGCATCTGCGGGTGGATGTACCACTCGAACTCCTGCGCCTTACCCGGAGCCACAATGGACTCGGGGTTCGTCGTCGTGGCCGGCTTGCCTGTGGCACTCACGATCATGCTGGAGGCGCTGATAAACAGGCTGCCGTCCTCGCTCTCCATCTGGTTGCGAAGCGTCATTTTCACACAATCGCCCTGGTTGGCGCGCAGCACCAAGGGTTGAATCATGTCGCCCTGCAATCCCGTGGTCACCGCCCCTGGATCGAAGCCGTCCTTTTCGCGAGCCTCCCTGTTCTTCGCCTCCTCACTGCGGACCTTGTCGAGATCCTGGGTCAACGCATACATATAACCGGGATAGAAATCGAGCCAGCGGTTCAGCGTGATCTCGATATTGATCATCGAAACATCGTATTGCTTAACCGGCACACCGGCTGGGCACTTCCCCCCGGAAGTCATCACAGGCTCGCCTTTGGACCCATCCGACATGAGCAGGAAGCTGCTGCCATCCTGGCCCATGTATTGATGCATCATCGACATCTCGTTGAACGCTCCAGATGTCTGCTGCGCCTTGGCATCCTTCTGGGCCTGCTGTTCGAGCTTCTCCATCAGGCGATGGTGCTGCACCTCCATTTTTCCCGAACGGTCAGGCCGCCCTTCGATCGTATCCTCCAGGATGGTCTGCCCCTTCAATTGCTGCGTCCAGCCTGGCAGTGCGACTGGTGTCGCATGGCCTTCATGCGACGACTCACCTTGACTTGCGGCAAACAGCCATGGTGTCACGACCAAGCTGCCCGCCAATAAGACACTCAGCAAGATCAGCGACAGGCTGCTGCGCCGCCGCTGACGTCGTGGGTGAACCAGAAAAGATCTCATATCTCGGCCTCCCTTTTTAAGGATTGAACAGACCATTTATTTTATTCACTGAGTGGTTGGCTCCCGGATATCTCAACCGGCCCTTCTCAACAAAGCACTCTTCAATGACCAAATCAGCACTCTGTGTTAAGAGCTGGTGAAGGCTTCCTCCTTGCGGAGGAGAGGGTCATTCGGAGGCCGGTCCTAATCACCCAGACCTTCACCAGCGATCATACGCCTCCGCAACTTACATGCCCAGGTCCAGATACCGAAAGGAATCGCTGGTTGCCCCGCATCAGTCCTAGCAATTTGCGATCGAGAGCCGGATGAAACCGATAGACGTGCGATGAGTATATTTCCACAAAACTAGACAGTCATGAGCAGCATAAAATAATCAGTGCTGGAATTTCAATCGGATAGACTGTCTAATTTCTTGGACGATTTTTATTGGAATCTGGGGCAAAAATGGGCAGATCGGAAGATTAGGAACAAGGAAATGAAGCAGAAGCCTATGGATAGCCGGCAGGATTAGACCACGGGAAACCATGTCCTCATCATAGGATCTCTCGAGTAACTTAGTCTCAATTTCCTCCACGCGGCTTGATTTGGCCTCACCGAAGAATCGTTCCAATTTCGCGAGAGCAATTTTTCCCACGCATCCCGCTAGGGGCCAGTTTGAGACGAAGTTCGATTGGCAGTGCCCTGCAAATCCATATCGAGCAGAACAGCGCTGCCTGGGTCTTTCGGATTGAGCCGGATCGGCATCCGATCGACAACCAGTTTGACCAAAGGCACCGCAACGATGTGCGGCGCCTTGTCTGAGGGACTGGAATAAAGTTCAAGTCTGACATTCTTTGGCCGCTCACTAGCCGTCAATAGAGGCTTCAGGCTTGCCTCCACAAATCCCACCAGCATCCCACTTCCATCGGCAAGTTTATGAATCTCAAACGCATTGGAGATGGGCGGTACCTGTTCGATGGGGAGATCCGGGCTTTGCGTGATCAAGGCCATTCCCAGAAGTTTGGGAGGAATAAATCCAAAGCTTCCTGTCGGTGCGACCGAGAAGCGGATCACCGAGGTAGAGGAACTGAGTTGAGATACCCCGTTTTTGGTCCGCAATTGACGCCGCAAATCGGTTTCGCTTCCCGGTGCCTCGATAAAGACCGCTGCCGGCGCAGCTTTCTGCACCGGGAACACTTCCGTCTTGCCTCCTTGTGCCCCGGAGAGCGAGGCCGGGATGAGGCTCATGAGAGCCAACGCAAGCAGGGGTCCGGCGATGAGGCAAGGCACAGGCTTGGTTCGAGTCAATTGTGTGACGTGGCCGGGCATGAAGATGAATCCTCCTGGTACAGCGTTTCAGCCTTGCAAACCCGTTGCGTCTTTCACATCCCGCGCGCAGCGGAAACCCATCCAGTTCATCTTGGTACTGGGATCAGTCCCGTTCCGTTGAGCGGTCCGCACACTCGGCGTGCTGTCGATCCAACCACCGCCACGGAAGCTCCGCTGCGTTCCCTGCTCCGGCCCCTTGGGATTCTTATCCGGCGCGGTTGCGTAGTACTTGGGGTCATACCAGTCGGCCACCCATTCGGCCACGTTACCCGCCATCTGGAACAAGCCGAATGGACTCACCGCGTTGTCGTATTTATCCACAGAAATGATCGGTGGATAGAGCAAGAGCCGTTCGGGACGATCGCGTACCGGACCAGACAAACCGGTCCGGCCGAAGTTCGAACGCGAGAGGCCTGCCGGCTGATTGCCCCAGGGATAAATCCGCCCATCTTCCCCACGCGCCGCCTTCTCCCACTCAGCTTCGGTCGGAAGCCGTTTGCCCGCCCACGCGCAGTAGGCATCGGCATCGGCCCACGACACGTGCATCACAGGATGATTGACCATGGTCTCCTGGAAATTACCACCGTCATACTGCCAGTCGATGAGGGGCGGCAGATCCTTCGCGAGGATGAACTTCAGAAATTGCACGGTGGTCACTTCGAATTTGTCGATCTCGTAGGCGTCCAGATAGACCTTCCGTTGGGGAAACTCTGCGGGATAGGCATTGCGGTCTATCTTCCTGTCGCTCCCCATGGTGAACGAACCGGCCGGAATAAGGACCATCTCGTCGTGAGCCGGCAGTTTCACCCTTTCGGCGGCAAGTTTCTTCCCTTCAGGGGTCCATTCCCGGACGACGTCAGCCACGTCCAATGCGTGAACCGCGCCGCCTATGACCATCAATCCCGTTACCACAACGCCCGCGATGATTCCGAGCACTTTCACAATCCAGCCTCCTTAGTTACGTGACAGCCCGGGCCCGGCGGGCTCCGGCTCTTCTTGTTTTTTGAAGTCTTCCAACGGCTGAAAGTTGACCGGCAGGTTGAAGAGATAGTCTGAAACCGACCGCAGCTTCACATGCTGGTACTCCACGATCCAACTCCCATCTTTCCTCGCCAACTTCATCGGGAAATGGATATCCGTCGCGATCCACTGGTAGTACTCCTCGACCTGTTCCCCTTGCTTCGTCGCGACTTCGTAGAGAATCGTCGGATGGCCTTCACGCACTTCTGTTCCAATCTCCTGCCTCGACACTTCTCCGTCCAGCTTTTCACTCACCCTGAGATCGTGCTCCGGACTATAGGGCATCGTTTTGAAGTGCTTCATCCGCGAGAGCAGTAACCACACGACCTGCTTGTCCTTCCGAACGATACTGACATTGACTGGGCCCGATGAATGGTGCTCGATACGCCACATCTGATCGCGATAATAAATGTTGGCCTTGTGGATGCGGCCATCGATCTTCGTCACTTGATCGGCAGTAAACTCCAACGCCCAGGCCGGCAAGGCAGTAAACAGCAGGCAGCACGCAACCCAGAACACGAGACCGGTCTGACGCATGGCGGGAAATCCTACCATAACGCCATGCCGGCTTTCCTCTGTCCTAAAGCCAGAGAGACATTCCATTATGTATGTTGGGCGCATGCTCTCTCTCGCCGTAACCCGTTCCCCTCTATCATCTTGCGAGAAGATATAGAAGTCCCCTATGCGCCGCTCCTGTTGTCGAATGCCCGCTAAGGCAGGGCTATTTTTTCTGTTGAACGAGATGCAGCAGTGCCCCTGCCGCGGTGGCCCGCACGGCATCATTCGCATCGTGGAGCGCGTCCTTCAGGAGGGGAAGAAGCTCACGATCCCCCACATGCCCGAGGGATCGAAGGGCTACAATTTTTGGACCGGGAAGCGGATCCGCTGTCAAGCTGGTTAAGAGGGACACCGCCCCAGGCGTATTGGCTCCCGTCGCCTTCCCAAGGGCATAGGCTACAGACGCACGCATAGCCATATCGTTTTGTTGCGCCAGCGATTGCGCCGTAGCGGCCACCGTTGAGTAAGGCTGGCCGAGTTGAAGTAACGCGGCAACTGCCGAAGCGCGCACGGTATGGCTCCCATCGCTGAGTGCCTTGTTCAGTGCGGAAACCGATTCCGATCCTCCCAATTCCGCCAACCCTGTCACCGCAGACTCACGAACGGCGGGCACAGGATCTTTCAATAACTGCTCAATCGATCCTCTCGCCTCTGTGTATCCAAGATGCCCGAGCCCTCTGGCTGCAGCGCCACGAACGGAGGGTTGTTTGTAAGTCAAGGCCTCCATCATGACGGGGGCGCCTCGATGGTCTTTCAACTCGGCCATCGTGCGAATCGCATCAGCGCGATCCTCTGGGTTGAGCGAGGCAGCGGCCTTCTGCAGTTCGGCCCAAACCTCTTTCTTGCCAAGCCTGATCAGTGCGCCGTACGCCGCGATACGAACCGTGGTGAGTTCGTCCTTTGTCGCCGCCTCGACTAACGGCATCACTCCTGGATCCCCAGTTTTTCCGAGCGTTTTCACTACGCGCGCCTTCACCAACCCTGCTTGATCCTCAATCGCTGTACGCAATCTTGCCGACTTCCTTCCCATTTCTGATCGGCCGAGCCCTTCAACGGCGAGCGCACGGACTGGCCCCGACCCATCGCTCAAGCCATCTTCAAAATAGGGAATCATGTCGTCACCGTCTACTTCCTTGAGTGCCGTGTAGGCAGCTCCGCGCATTTGTTCACGCATGTCCTTCACCAATACGACGATGAACCCCAATGCCACCTCTCGAAGGAGGGGGAGATCATCTTGCTTGAGTGAGCGTTCCAGTTTGTCGTACTCACCGAGCGCATCCTTGGGATTCCCGAGCTTGAGCAATGAGCGAATCTTCAGCCGGTGAAGGTCCGGAGCCATACCCTGCTCCTTCCCCAACTTGCCCAATCGCTCAAGCACCTGTGCGTACTGTTGTGTATCAAACGCTTCCTGGATTTCTTTCGGAACAGATGAGGCCCCCGCAGCGAACAGCAACTGATCCGCTCCACCCAACAGGACGAAGCATGCAACTGCAGCCGGAAAACTCCAGCGATAAGACCGACTGCGCATGAACAGTTCACGCATCGCTCTTCCTATCCCTGCCCTGGCGGCTTAGATGTCGATAGACGCTTGTGGTATCCCCGTGGCTCTTCGAAATACGAGGCAGGCTGAGGCGACAGTCTGAACCGCTCATACTCAAATGCCCACTCCCGATCCAGGCTGACGAGTTTCAAGACCACTCCCGTGTCCTGATCCACCCATTCATAGAATCGTTCGTTTCGACTCCGATGGTCTGTGTGGGCTTCGAAGAGCTGAGCTGTACGACCAGCTGCCATCGCATCCCCAAATCAGGAATCGGTCCCCCTTCACAAATACCTGCGCGTGATAGTGCCGTCCCTTGACGGTCTTCACGAGTGAGCCGGAAAATTCTGTAGAGGGAACAGCTCTATCATCAGCTGCCACATCTATACGGCATCCCTCCCAATCCAGCCCACAGGGCAAACTAGAGGCGGAGCCCCCATCTGCAGGCCTTCTGACCCACGGTATATATAATGGACATGAGCGTTCAGTGCTGATGCTCGACGAGCGGCTGAATATCGACTGCGTACCCCAGCGTTTCCGGACCGAAGCGGGGATTGTCCATCACCTTGTAGGCAGAACGGTTTCCTTTCGGAGCGAGGAGGGAAAGCTGCTCGACCAGTTTACCTTCCGGCTGGACTGTAACAATCTTGGTGAGGCCCGGGCCGGTCTGAGGATGCCACACCACTAACTGATAGGTGCCAGGAGGGATGTTCTCGATAGAAAACGCCCCGCTCTCATCGGTCAGTGTGTAGTAGGGATTATTGACGGCCATGGCCCAACTTTCCATGTAGGCGTGGAAGCCGCATTGCATATAGAACGTCCGCCGCCCTCTGTTCAAATACAGCGGCCCGACCAACGACTTACCCGGTGCATGGTTGTGCATCGCATGGATGTCGCCGCGGCGGTGCTGATGATTCATGACCAAGGGCGTGTTGAATAACACACGGGCGCCGGCTTCGATCGAAGTCTCATAGCCTTGGATATCGTGCATCACCGGATCCATATTGACGACTTCCACAGCGTGGCCGTTCCGAACGATGGTTATGAAGGGAGAAAATTGACAATCCCGCGCTTCAATCAGGGGGACTGAGAGCTCGAACGGTTTGCCGGCCTTCACACCTTCCAGCAACACAATGGCATCTTTCAACCCACCCCGCTGATTCACCACAAAATCATGAAGGAGTCGCCAACCTCGTCCATTGGAAATCCGGCCGCAATAAGCTGGATCGGGAAACGTAATGAGGTTGAAGCCTTTGGGTTCCGGCACGTCGCCATCGAGCCTCACCGTCCCCTGGACTGTCCCTCCGTGCTGAACATCCATGACGTCGTAAGCCGATGACGATTCCGCGCCGACCGATATGGCCGCAAGCATGCCCGCCATTACCGTGAAATCTCTAATCCAGGTTTTCATTGTTATATCTTCGAGCACCCTATCAAAAAGCTGCGCCAAAGAAAAAGGGGGGAGCCACGCCCCCCCCTTCTCCCGATTCGCTACATCCTGCGCGACGCAGGATTACTTCGCTGCGACCGGAATGACCTGTACTGGTGGCTCAACCGATGCACTCTTCATGCTGGCACCTGCGCCGGTGAGAGGCAGCAGCCGTGTATCGCCTGACGGCAACACGCGGACATAGCCCCATTGCCCAGACTGGGAGTACGGCAACCGCTGGTTGCTGTACACATAGTCGCCGGGCAAACGATAGGGTCCTCCGGCCGACGGCAGAAACGCATCGAGCACTTCCGAACCGGCAAACTCGACCACGCTGATGAGATCCGCGCCGCGCATGAAGGGCTCGATCGGCCACTCATGCTTTTCAACGCTGAACATCCCGTTCTGCTCATTGCTCGCCCCGATCACATGAATCCGCACCGGGTCCCCCGAGTGCGCTTCAATCACGGGTGTCGATGGGTCCTCCGGCTTGCCAACCTTGCAAGGCTGGAACATCTTGCCCAGCGAGCATCCCTGCTCTTCGCGATACTTATACGGCTCCGACCGATAGTTGACACCTGTCAGACCCGCCACGTTTTGCACATAGGGCATAAAACTCGTGCCGATAATGTTGTCTTCGTCTTGGAAGAACAACGCCACGTCGCGATAATTAGCCCGCATCTCGTTACCGGGGACCGAACGATCGATGATCACATCGGCGGCCCAGGCATTCTTGTTCGTGAGATCTGCACCGGTTTTCGGGTCCCGATACTTGGATCCCTTCGGACCGACCACCACGGCTCCGAACAGCCCGTTGCGTGGATTCGTCATTACATTACCCCAATCCCACACCAACGACGTGGTCTCACCATTGAATGGATCCGCGTAGTAGGTATAGGTTCGCTCGGCACCAGGTGCGATCGTCTGATCGCCCTGGTTGTTACCGACGTTGGCACCCATGGAATCCTTGGGATCGAAGGCCAGCCCGATCGCGGAGAAAGAGGCCTTACCCTCCTTCATCTTGTTTTTCAGATTGACCTTGACGCAATCGCCGATATTCACGCGAAGCGTAAGAGGCATCGGATGCGCACCGCTGGCCACTTTTGCCGTGTCCTCCTCCAAGGCATAGATCTTCGCTTCAGGATTACTGATTTGGATCGTCCGCTCGAAGTCCACCTCAATGGCATCCGGGGCCTTCGCGTTGAACTTCATGGCTGGATAATCCAAGGCCACGACGTTGAAGGTCTTCACTGGCGCGTCTGCAGGGCAGACCGGCAGCGCCTTAGGAATTTCCCCCTTGTTGGAGAAACCGGCCGGGAGCTTCTTCAAATCAGCCTGCTCCTTGTCATAGACACGGAGAATGCCCCAGGCGCCTTCAGAAAGCTTCGACGACCGTCCATTGAAGTGGATATAGTCACCTGCTTGCAACCTCGGTCCCCCGGCTTGCGGCACCACGAGGTCGTACCGCTCTGCGATCCCGACATGCATCGAATTCTTCCGGTTCGCATCGCCGGCATACCGCTCGCTCAAGAATGTATGGCCGGCAAGGGTCCAGGTCATCGTCTCGTTCATCAATGTATGCAACAACCGAAACACCATCGTATCTCCGACATACGCCCTCAGGAGAGGGGTGTAGGGATCACCATGGATCTGGCTATTGAACGCCTGTGATACGTCTGGATTGGTCGCCAATCGTTGGGCGATCGGACCGGCCCTGAAGTTCAACCCGCTGCCGGTCGTATGGGTCCCGCCGTTCAGGAACGGCATCGGGGTCATATAAATCTTCTCCGGCATCATGAACGACACAGTCTTACCTGCCTCAAGCGCCACTTCTATCGGCTGCCCAGGCGGATTGCCCGCAGTTACGATGTTGACGGTGTGCGGCACAGTATCGTGTACCTGCACCATCAACTCACGGAAACTGTTGTTCACCCCATAGCCGACCGGCTCGACTGTGCGAATGTCTGCGATTGGTCCGCTACGGATCGGCTTCCCGGTCTTCGGATCGTGATAGGTTGATCCTACCGGTTCAGCAATAAAGGTTCCGAACCCGCCATGCGGCCAGGTGGTCGCGCCGAATGCGTGGTCATGCCAGAACACGGTGCCCACGTCCGCATCGACCCAGAAACGCTGCCGAACAAACTCAACCGTCACGATGTCGTTCGCCGGGTGATCGTTCTTCAGTCCCTTTGTCAAGGCGATCGTACTACCCTTGATACTCTTGATCCGGGCGATTTCATTACCCTTGACATTATCGGCGCCCACCAAGATCAGGGTACCGACATGGTACTGGCCTGCATTCTTGACGGTGATCGAGGCTGCGCCTTTTTTCACAGGCGCAGTCAGCACCGTGTTCATCGGAAGAGGCAATCCTTTCTTGTTCTTCTTCTCCAGCATTGTGAACGGGCGAACCGACTGTTCGTAGGAGAAGCCGGTGATCACCCCGTCTGACGCTTGGTTATCGAACTGGAGGAAATGCCAGTGCGTGTTGATCTTCGACGACTGGAAGTTCGTGAAATCGTCGTCGTCCCATTCACTAGTCAGGGTCCAATCGACGCAGTCGTAGATGTTTCCCCGCACGACCAACGGATACTTGAGATCGTCGTTAGCCCGGATGGCCGCCTCTTCTTCATGGAGCACGTAAATCAGTCCGTTCGGATCGATCACCGGGGGCTCCTTACCCTGAGCCTTGGCAATCTTGATCGGCAGCTTGATAAAGTGAACATTGTAATCCTTCCGTCCTGCATTCTCCGGACAGAGGCTCCAGACGCCGTTCTCACCGGGCTTCGCCTGATCAATGCTCTCATCACCATTCACTTCTCGACGGATCATCTCCAGCCACGGCGCACCCGAGTGATTCGGAGAGAACATCACCCGCTTGCCGAAATGTGGCGTGAGATGCGGCCAGGCCACCTTGCCGGTCAACGGCTCAAACATGATCGGATGCCGCTTACCTGGATGAGTAGACTTATACTTGGGATTGTCGGTCGTGCTCTCCTTCTCACTCATGGCACGATTGCCTTCCCAGGCCCAGTCCAGGACCGTGGCATCGTAGGACACGAGCTGACCCTTCTCATCGTCTTTGTGACCAGGCTTGCCCATCGTCGGCATCTGCATCTCTACCCAATCCTTGATCGTGATGACGGCAGGGTTCGTGGCCCAGTTGCTCTTGCCTTTGTCGATGATTCTAAATGCCTTACCGAACCAATCGACCGTCTGACCGATAAGCTTGTCCGACGAGATGGGAGTCCTGATCCGGCCCTTGCGATCCGGCAACTCGCGCAGATCCGGCATCACGTCGTTCCGCAGGTCTCCCTGTTGGATGGTGTTGTAGACACGCCAATAGCCCCACATCCCTGACACATAATGGTGGGCCACATGGCAATGAAAGAGGAAGTCGCCAGCCAGCTGCTGGCAAAGGCCTGAGCCGCACTCGGTCTCGAGGTCGAGCGCTTCGGAAGGCCCGATGACCTCAACGTCAACCCGGTCTGTCTTGGCACGAATCACCGGATACTTGACCGGCCCGTTCCCTGCGGTTGCCCAGAGGTTCATGTCGTCGATCGCCCGCGGGCTGCGCGGCCACCGGATAGTGCCACCGTGTGGATGATGCGAATGAAAGACTTCCGAACCACCGTGCACCAAACGGAACTTGGCCGGATCGCCAATGTAGGAACGAGGAATCGTCGGGGAGGGATCGCCGAACGTATAAGAACTGTAGCCCATCGACTCGTCTTCGAACCCGAAATATTCGTGCTGCAGGTGCATGTTGTTGATGCCGAACGGCTCGCTGCGATAGTTGATTGCACGGCCACCTGGACGATAGGTATCGGTCAACGGATCGCGCTGGGGCAGGAAGTCACCCTTCTTATTGAGCGGGCGGAAGGCCTCGTCGCCGATTTCATGATAGATCAGCACAAACTCGCGGAAATCAGGGCCGGTCCCGTTCTTAATGATTGTTTGCCAACCGCTGGAGGCCGGCGTGGGATCCCCTGCGCCAAGCGGCTCCAGATAACTCGATCCGCGAGGCTCGACGACGAACGCGCCGAACAAACCCATCACCGTCAACTCACGATCTTGGGCATAGGTATGAAATTGGCGGACACCTTCCTGGATGTTCGGGTGGAGATACCACTCGAACTCGCCGGTCTTCTTCTCTTCGACGACTGAATCGGGGTTGGTTGTCGTCGCCGCAGCTCCGGTGGCACTCACAACCATACTCGATCCATGGATATGCAGACTGACCGGCCCACTTCCCTCTTCCAGCTTGTTCGAGAGCTTTATCTTGATGCAATCGCCCTGGTTCCCGCGGAATACGAGGGGCTGAATCCACTGAGCCTGCACGCCTGGAATCACGGCACCAGGATCGAACCCGTCCTTCTCTCGGGCTTCCTTGTTCTTGGCTTCTTCGGCGCGCACCTTATCGAGATCCTCGTCCAGCACATACATGTAGCCTGGATAGAAGTCGAGCCACTGATTGAGAGTAATTTCGACGTTGATCGTGGAGATATTGTACTGCTTCACCGGAGCCGTGGCAGGACATTTCCCGCCACCGGTCATCGCCACCGGCTCCACTCGAGGATCGGATACGAGGAGCATGTCCTGTCCACCTGCTCCATATTGATGCATCATGGAGGAGGTGTTGTACATCCCCGTGTTGACACCCTGCATTTGGGGATCCTGGGCCATATGCTCCATGATCCGCTGATGCTGCTGTTCAACCATCGCAGCACGTGTGGGCTTGCCGCCCATCGCATCTTCGACGATCGTCTGGCCTTTGAGTTTCTCAGCCCAACCTGGCAGCTGATGGTTCATCGCGACATGCGGCGACGACGGCTGGCCAGGCTGTGAGGAATTCTCAGCTGATGCGAGCGGGACCCCGATGAGGGCTATCGCCGCTATTGCGCCGAGCATTCGGGTAAGCACGCAACCCCGTACCTTGTGTATAATCATGGACCGGCCTCCTTGAAAAATGGTCAGTAACACAGGCTGTTGTCTAGAGGAGAGTTATCATTGAATTATGATTCGCGATCGCACCTCTTTCATCACTATACATGGATAGTCTCTTCATTGCCTTTGAATACGGGCGGAAGATACTGAAATCCCTTTCGGCTGTCAACTCCTCATCATCTTAATTTTTTACAGCTGCCGATACAACTCGCATGGCCTCTTATTAATGGAGTTTCATTCCACGGAAACGAGTGGGGTTTTCGCCTCCTAAGCTCTAAAGATCTCTTCTTCGATGCGCACGTCTCCGCTTCTGTGCGATAATAGCATCCATGCCTCTGAAACGTTGGCTGGTCGGCGATCCGCTCAAAAGCGTTCAGGCTGCACAGGAACGGCTGTCGAAAACCCTCGCTCTCGCAGTCTTTTCCTCGAACGCGATTTCCTCTGTCGCTTATGCCACGGAGGAAATCCTCCTCGTGTTGGTCCTCGCGGGAACCGCCGCGATTGCCTGGTCCATTCCTGTCAGCCTGGCGATTCTGTCTCTTATCGTCATCCTGACCATTTCCTATCGCCAGATCATCTACGCATACCCGGAGGGCGGCGGAGCTTATATTGTCGCCCGCACCAACCTGGGGGAACGTCCGGCACTAATCGCCGCAGGGGCATTGATAATCGACTATGTCCTTACCGTAGCCGTCAGTGTGGCGGCAGGCATCTCAGCCCTCACTTCGGCCGTACCAAGTTTGTTCGAGCATCGCGAGGCCCTGGCGCTCGCCGCAACAGTCTTCATTATCATCATGAATCTGCGCGGCCTAAGGGAGTCGGGAAAATTTTTTGCTATCCCCGTGTACTTTGCCATCGGCACCCTCGGAGTCATGGTGGTGATCGGCGCTATCCATGCCCTGTTCGGACAAGGTGTCTCGGTGTCACCGGACCACCAGATGGCGGTCGAAGAACTGACGCTATTCTTGATTCTCCGCTCATTCGCTGCCGGCTGTTCAGCCGTGACCGGAATGGAAGTGATTTCGAACGGTGTAAAAACTTTTCGTCGGCCGGAGTCCGAGAATGCCTCAACCACCATGATCCATATGTCTCTGATTCTGGCAGGCCTGTTCATGGGCATCACCTTCCTGGCCTCACACCATGGCATCCTGCCCAAACCGGATGAGACAGTCGTGTCTCAACTGGCCCGTCTCACCTTTGGCACGGGAGCTCTTTATTACGCACTCCAGATTGGAACAATGCTGCTGTTAATCCTTGCCGCCAACAGCGCCTTTGCCGGCTTCCCCCATCTCGCTTCCATCCTGGCGCGCGACGGCTATATGCCCCGCCAGATGGCGTCATTCGGCGACCGCTTGGTGTTCTCAAACGGGATCATCATCCTTGGGGTTTTTGCCTGTTTCCTCCTGATCCTCTTTCACGGCGATCCACACGCCTTGATCCCGCTCTATGCAGTCGGCGTGTTCATCTCCTTCACGTTGTCCCAGTCCGGCATGGTGCGCAGATGGCTGAGCAAGAAGGGGGCCCATTGGCAAACGAAACTGATTGTGAACGGCCTAGGCGCTATTACAACCGGCATCGCGACCCTCATCCTTGCCACCACTAAATTTACCCACGGCGCCTGGATCGTCTTTGTCCTCATCGCCCTATTGGTCTGGATGTTCCTCTCCATCCGCTCTCACTACAAGGCCGTTGCGGAACAGGTGGCGCTCACACGCGATCATCGTCCACCACCACCCCGACGCAATATCGTCGTCATCCCCATCAATAGCGTGAATCAATCGGTCATACGAGCGGTCGATTACGCCCGTAGTCGAACAGGCGAGGTTCGGGCAGTGATCGTGGATGTGGATGCCGAGGCCACGGCGCGTAACCAAATCCAGTGGGCCCAGTGGGGCTGTGGTGTCCAGTTGACGGTGTTACCCTGCCCGTACCGCTCCGTGCTCAGTTCCTTCCTCGAATACGTCGAGGATCTTTTGAACAAGGAACCGGACACCTGGGTCACCGTCGTGATCCCGGAAATTCTCCCGGCGCACTGGTGGCATGGAATCTTGCATAACCAAAGGGCCCTCCTCCTCAAGGCCTCGCTCTTATTCAAAGATCGCGTCATTCTGATAGACGTGCCATTCCACTTAAAACGGTGAGGCGTGAAACGTGAGGCGTAAGGCGTGGACTCATAGCTGTTGCCTTTTTACCGTTGCCTTGTGTCTTGCCCTTTCGGCGCAACAGGCGCTCGCCTTCAAGATCACAGAGCCGGCGGAGGGAGCCAAGTTGACGGCTGGACAGACCGTCACGGCGCAGGTGGACCTCGGCAAAGATTCAGGAATCGTCCAGGTCCGCTACTATTGGTACGGCGAACAGGACGACACCTTGGTCGAGCAGGATGACGCGACGGCTATGGGATCGATCGTCGCGCCGGCGGCACTGATCGGCTTGTCCGACCATCGCCCACCCTTCGGCGGTCCGTTGCTGATCCCCAAGAACGGGATCGGTCCCATGCGGTTGCTGGCAGTGGCTGCAATCTCCCGAGGACGGTTGGGAACGAGATCCATCTTTGATGAAATTCTGGTGAAGATTGAACCAGCTGCTTCCCTGACTGCTATCGATTTTGAAACGGATAAGCCCCTGCATCTCGGGCGCGCCGGGCAATCCTCCGCATTCGGCCATGTCGATTCGCTGGGTAAGGTCTTCGACTTGCCGGTCGTCGGTGAGTTCTCCGATGGTGTGACCCGCCGGATCAGTGCTCCGGCGACCGGTACGAGTTATCACTCCTCAAACCAAAATGTCATTAAGCTCCTCTCCAGTGGTCTGCTTCAGATTGTCGGCAACGGAAAGACCACACTTACCGTCACCAACCGCGGCAAGCAAGCTTCGCTCGATGTCACAGTCGAGGTGAACGAAGAACCGAATCAACCTCCTGTCGCAGATGCAGGCCCAAACCGGTCAGTCAAGGCTGGAACAAAGGTCAAGCTGAATGGGCTGAAGAGTCACGATGCTGAAGGAGAGGCCCTGTACTATTCATGGAGCCAAGTGCGCGGAAGCAAAATCGCTCTGCTGGACGTAGATAACGCTGAGCCTTCATTCCTCGCACCGGCCGTGTCAGAGAAACGGACTTACCGGTTTAAGTTACGGGTGACGGATAAAAAGGGGGCGGATTCGGCGCCGGCGTTCGTCGACGTTGTTGTTGAACCTTAAGAAGTAGGCGCGACTGGGACGCTCTCCTTGCTCGCGCCGCCCACACGCAAGAAAGTGGCTTGGAACGACGCCCGCATCAGTCTTTTGCTCCCGGAGCGCGCACGATCAGAATGTGCTCGCTCGACGGCCGCAGTCAGACTGACACGGGCATCATTCCAGGTGGGCAAATGCGCATTAGTCGGTACGCGTAGTCGAAATCATCCCAGTGCTTCTGTCAATGAATGATCTCCAGGATCACCACGAAATAATCCCAGCGCCGGCAACAGTTGTTGTTAGAGGGAAAGAAGAATTATCCTTCTCCGCCTGACGGACTCTTCTGTTGTTCTACGCTAGAACTCACCACACAGAGGTCTGGATAGCCGAACATGCCCCAGCTCATTCCAATCCTTTCCGAACTTCGAGCGCTGAATCTTGACGATGGCGAAGTGATCGCAGCCATACAATCTGCCGAGAATGTCGGCTACACACAAAAGAAGAAACGTGTCTATGAGATGCGCACTGATGATCGCTTGATTGCCGAGGTAAAATTCAACTCCAACCATAGACTCAGTTCTGTGGCAGTTCCAAGCAATGTCTGGGGACGATTAAAAGCAAAGATTTCAGAAGACGTTGCGGTGGAACAGACTCGGATCGCCAGAACCATTCTATTCACCTACCGACCACCCAAAGGCTTCGCGAGAATTCCCGGCTGGTTGCAGCTACGTCCTGTCGCGTGTGACTTGAAAGACGCTACTGGGCTGGGAATGCTAAACACCAACCTCGTAGCTGGCATTCCATATCCCTTTGCCATAGAGGTGGTTTTTCGTTCTTCAAAGCTAGCCTTTCTTGAAGCTCATCGGAGAATTCGAGCGATACAGGAAGCCATATGGCTCTTGTCTGCATTTCTTGATGTAGCGGTGTTTAGCCTTAGCCTTCCTTACTCCTGGATTTCTCTGGGTGGATGCTATCAACTTGCCCGATGCGGGATGTCCGATGGTCTTGAAACATCCTCGGATCTCGAATTCTCCCACGTAGATGGGCTTTTGGCCCTTACACCAATTCCTGCAGAACAATACTTCCGAGAGCTTGGAATTACATCGAACGAGTTTCGGGTGCCAGACCTAGGTGATCTCTACTCAAGATACAAAGCGCTCTCTTGGAACAACCAACTCCGTTTCCTGCGCTCTTGTGCATCATTGTCTGCAGCCTGTAAGCCCACCGTCGAATCATCCCAAAAAGTTGTTTCTCTGGTCAGCGCTATTGAGCCGCTTCTCGATCCCGCTGAGAAATGCGCTGAATGCAAGCAGCAACGAGGGATCACGAAACAATTCAGAAAGTTTCTGGGCCAATACGTTCAACCAATCCCTGCTGTTCAAACCTTGTACGAGGAGGTTTACCACGCCAGGAGCCGGTTGGTTCACGGGGGCTGGAACTTTGATGTGGACGAGCCAATACTTGGAATCAGGCCGCAGGCTCATGATGTACCACTCGCTGCGTGGGACGCGACAAAACGGGGAGTCATAAAATGGCTTCTTGCTCAGCAGAACTGATTTCACATCAGCGAAGGATCAAATACTTTATGGAGGCGGGTTGCTCTCAAGAGTTTGCCCTCGTGAGTCCTTTCACTTATACCGGCCCCATTACGAGACACAGCATCCTAAGCGAAGGAGCCGGTCATGGCGACGCTCACGATATCTCTCTCAGATGAAGAAATGCGGCGGCTGGAAGCGCTGGGCAAGCACGAGGGCCTGACCGTCGAACAGATGGTGCGCCTCGGCATCCACGACTTCATTGGCCAACCTGATGACGCGTTCCATGCCGCTGCCAAGCGGGTGATGGAGAAAAACGCCGAGCTCTACCGCCGCCTGTCGTAAATCACCAGCGCTACACATTCACACCTTCCCAAGTCGCCCTGGCCGATAGGTCGTGCGGGCGTGTTTTTGATTTCTCGGCATCAGACAAGCGTGAAACAGTCTTAGACAAGTCGGATCTTCCCCGCTATAATTAGCCATCATGGGCGCACGATCACCAGCGAAGACCAAGCACCGGAAACGTGCCCGCCGAGGGGCACAAGTTTCTCGTAGTCAAAAATCTCGCCCTGTGTGGGAGGAACTCCTACGCATTGCGCGAACCATACCTGAGTCCGATCTCCACAAGCTTCCTACCGACATTTCTGTCAATCACGACCACTATCTGTACGGCAGTCACACCGAGTGAAACGCCTCTTCGCGGACACGGTCTATTGGATCGCTCTCACCAACTCCTTCGACCAGTATCACACGAGAGCCGTCGAGATCTCCGAAGCCTTGAGTCCTTGTCGTCTATTTACGACCGACTTGGTGCTCATCGAGTTCCTCAACGCCTTAGCCGACAATGGTCTTCATATCCGTGCCGCCGCGGTTCAGATGGTCGAAGCGATCATGAACAATCCACAAGTCACCGTGGTGCCGATGAATCGGCGCACCTTCATACGCAGTCTCGCGCTGTACAAGGCTCGTCCTGACAAGGGCTACAGTCTCACCGATTGTAGCTCGATGCTACTAATGCGCGAACGCCGCCTCTCGGAAGCTCTGACCACAGATCGGCACTTCGAGCAAGAAGGTTTCGTGGCATTGCTGCGCACGCATGCTCGTCGCCACCCAACTGATGAGCCATAACCACCCCCATCAGTTTTTCTCTTCGGCAATTAGGCCTTGTTGAGTTGTACGAGCCCGTAGGTCATGCGAGCTTTTCGAATCTCTTCGACATGGCGGCGGGTTAGTTTCAAGGGTTTGCCCTCACGAGTCCTTTCCCCTATATTGACCGCATTACAAGACGCAGCATCCTACGCAAAGGAGCCGGTCATGGCAACGCTCACGATATCTCTCTCAGATGAAGAAATGCGGCGGATGGAAGAGTTAAGCAAGCGCGAGGGGTTGACCGTTGAGCAGATGGTGCGGCTTTGCATTCACGACTTTATCGGCCAGCCCGACGACACATTCCACGCTGCTGCCAAGCGTGTGATAGAGAAGAACGCCGAGCTCTATCGACGCCTTTCTTAGCCCACCAACTTATCAATCTGCTAGCCGCTTCAGCATCGGCCCATACTGTTTGCGCAGCTCTTTGAGCACAGCTTTGATTCGTGACGAGCCGACCCCAATCTTCGCTTTCTTCTGTCTCACTCTCTTGGCTTTCATAGTTCAATAGTAGCGAAGACCTGAGGGAAGAATAAATGCCGGTCACGCCTTACTCATCCGCACTGGCCCATAGGTTTGGCGGGCTTGCTGGAGTTCCTTGAGATGACGTCGGAGGGTCGGGCCGAATGTGGAAGCAAGGACGGCTTTCCTGTAAGGCGCGATGTTGTGTTCGACCTGGTCGATCGCTTCCGCCAACTGCTTGGCCAATCGCTCGACAAACCGTATAACGAACCAGAATGAATCCGGAGGCGGAGTCGGATACCGGGAGAGCACTGCGCAAATTCTGTATTTAGGATGACGGTACAGCGGTCTGATAATTCCACCTGCGACGTTGCCGAACCGTAGCAGATTCGACTGTCCCAGTATCGATTCCATGAGCGGGCCATGAGATCAGCATTCCGCTACCTGTTTGTAATTGCAGTCACCTGCGCAAGATGGACTCACTTTTTGATGAACCCCTCTCTACTAAGTCACTGTTTTTCCAAGCCCCTATCGTAGACACCTCGGCATAGCCCTTGCGTGACACGCCTCTGTCACAAGAACTTTCACAGGCTTTTGTATCGGCCGCTTCAGCAAGGAGACCTGTTATGACATCCCTCATCGGCAGATTCATCTTTTGCATGAGCCTCGCCCTCCCGTTGGTTTCGTGCAGCGGCGGTGGCTCCAATGAGCCGGCTGGTTCGACCCCCGCCTCAATCGCCACTGCCTCGGCACAGTTTCAATGGGATCCCAATCCAGAAACGGATCTGGCAGGGTACAAGATTTACCAAGGCACTGCTTCCGGTCAATACGGCGCGCCCATCGCGACCTTGCCGACAAGCAGCACCAGCTATGAAGCAGACGGACTCCAAAAAGGCAGCACGTACTTCTTCGTGGTGACGGCCTACGACACTTCCGGAAACGAAGGCCCCCTCTCAGCTGAATTATCCATCCCAATTCCGTAAACCGACGGAGCAATGATGCGACGGTCATTCCCCGGAACCGTAGCGGACCGCGTTTGACTGATGCCCGACTGCAAGATCCCCCTTCTACTTCTTCTGTTTGGCGCGAGCCAGTGCCATGGCCATCGCCATGGTACCGATCGGCTGTGGTTCGCGGTCCGAACCATGCTGCGGTGCTGATACGCGCCCGTGACGCTGCTTGCCGGCTGCTCCCGCAGAAGCCTCCACCGACGCGCGACTCACAGCCGGCACACGAGGCGGTACCTCGTCGAGACGCATCGTCAGAGAAATGCGCTGGCGCTTCACATCAACCTCCAACACCTTCACCTTCACGATCTGGCCAGGCTTCACGACATCATGGGGATCCTTGATGAATTTATCCGCCAGAGCCGACACGTGCACTAGACCGTCTTGATGCACCCCGACATCGACGAAGGCGCCGAAAGCAGCGACATTCGTCACAACCCCCTCAAGGACCATGCCCGGGTGCAGGTCGGTCAGAGACTCAATACCATCTTGGAATGTGGCTGTCTTGAATTCCGGACGCGGATCGCGGCCCGGTTTTTCCAACTCGGCAAGAATGTCCTTCACCGTCGGCACACCGAACTTCTCATCGATGAAGTCGGCTGGAGACAATCCATTCAAAATAACAGGTTGACCCATCACATCCACGATCCCCTTATTGACGCGTGCAAGAATCCGTTCGACCACCGGATAGGCTTCCGGATGGACCGAGGAACGATCCAGCGGATTGTCGCCATCGTTAATTCGCAGAAAGCCGGCTGCCTGCTCGAACGTCTTGTCTCCCATACGCGGCACCTTGCGTAGCGTGGTGCGATTCGGAAATGGGCCGTTCACATCACGATACTCGACAATGTTTTTTGCCAACGCCTTGTTCAAACCAGATACCCGTTCGAGCAGCGGCGTCGAAGCCCTGTTGACGTCCACACCCACGGCATTGACACAATCTTCAACCGTCGCATCGAGTGAACGGGCCAGAGCCCTCTGGTTCACATCGTGCTGATATTGGCCGACCCCGATTGCCTTGGGGTCGATCTTCACCAGCTCAGCCAGCGGATCTTGCAGACGCCGAGCAATTGAGACAGCGCCTCGAAGGCTGACATCCAGATCGGGAAACTCGGCTGCAGCAAAGGCTGAAGCGGAATAGACCGAGGCCCCTGCTTCGCTGACCACAATCTTCGCCACTTTGTGCTCCGGCTTCAGAACCGCCACCATGTTGATCGCCTCAACGGCCAGCTTGTCTGTCTCTCTGCTGCCGGTCCCATTTCCGATCGAGATCAGTTCGACCCCATGCTGCACAACCAACCGGGCCACTGTCGCCAGCGATCCCTGCCGATCGTTGCGCGGCTGGAAAGGATAAATAGTCGTGGTCTCCAGCAGCTTGCCGGTCGCATCGACGACCGCCACCTTGCAGCCAGTGCGGATGCCTGGATCGAGGCCAAGCACGGCTTTCGGCCCTGCCGGCGCAGCCAGTAACAGCTCGTGCAGATTGCGGCCGAAAATCTTGATCGCTTCCGTTTCAGCCGCTTCACGCAACTGCAGCAACAATTCCACTGAGAGTTGCAGGTGTATCTTCACACGCCAGGCCCAATCGCAGACACCCATAAGCCACTGGTCAGCGAGGCGCCCGCGGTCTTCAATCCCGACATGGGCTGCGATCATTGCGATGCAGGGATGCGGCACAACCGCTTCAAGTGCTTCGCCCAGGTTCAAGTCAAGCTTCAATACCCCCAGTGTGCGGCCCCGGAACAGCGCCAGCGCCCGATGCGAGGGAATCGTGCGGATCGTTTCAGAATAGGCGTAGTAATCCCTGAACTTTTCTTCATGGGCCGATTCCTTGTCCTTCATCACAGTGGAGGTCACGACGCCCTGTTCCCAGAGGCGAGCACGCAACTTGGCGAGCAGCTCGGCGGTCTCCGCAAAACGTTCGATCAGAATGTCTCTCGCGCCATCGAGCGCCGATTTGGCGTCTGGTACATTGATGGCTTCGACTCCCTCGGCCGCCGGCTTCACGTTCAGATACTTCATGGCTTCCTGCTCCGGGTCGAGTGTCGGATCGGCAAAGAGGGCCTCAGCCAAGGGCTCCAGCCCAGCCTCGCGCGCAATCTGCGCCCTCGTGCGGCGTTTGGGCTTGTAGGGCAGGTAGAGATCTTCCAACGTTTGCTTGGTCGTAGCCGCCTCGATCGTGCCGCGCAGCGCGTCGGTCAGCTTACCCTGCTCTTCGATCGAGGCCAGAATTGCCGCGCGGCGCAGCTCCAAATCGCGCAGATAGAGGAGCCGCTCTTCCAACGTGCGCAAGTGCGTATCATCCAGATTGCCAGTGGCCTCCTTCCGGTACCGCGCGATAAACGGCACGGTCGAGCCTTCGTCGAGCAGGGCAACTGCAGCCTTAACCTGATCGGGACCCACGCCGAGTTCCTTGGCGATAAGTGGAACAATCTTCAGCTGTGCCGCATCTGAAACTGGTTGGGTTGTTGGGGAATTCATCTGTGTCTGTTACCGATCTTTCTGAAAGCGCTGCACTGCCGAGTGCCCGCCACTCTGGTTCGCACGCGCTTTCTTATGAAGGTGCGTTACAGGTCTTCGTTGTAGGATTGACGATGGTTCTGTCGCTCTCGAGGATGTACCATGGGCTGAGCCACGTTCGAGCGACCGGTATATCCTTTTACGGTCGGGTCAGAGGCTCATGAAATGCCCGGGAATCACTAAGAACGAAACGGCTGCACATCACCTGATTTACGCAACATCTTATTCACTTCGTCCAGATGCAGTTCTTCACCGACGATCATTTCTCGCGCATACTCTTCCAGAAGGACGGACTTTCCTTCGGAGAGTTTCAGCAGCTCATAATATGCAGCGACAGCAACTTTCTCGTGCTCCAAACTTTCGCGTAAAATATCCCCCACGTCGTGCTTCTCCGTTTCCAGCAACGTGCCGATTTTCAGCGACGGATGGCCACCCAATAAGGTGACCAGTTCTCCAGCTTTATGTGCATGGGCCAGGCTCTCATCCGCATTACTCTTCAGCCATGATACGATTGGAATTCGGTTATACCCATAGACCATCAGCGAGTAATGCATGTAGCGCACGACTCCTGCTAACTCATGCTCCATAATGCGGTTGAGAATCCCTACCGCCTTTTTTGTTTCTTGATCGTTCATTCCATGTCTCCTCTTAAATGGCACGCGCCGGCGATTCACGACATCGCACCTCGCAGCATGGCAAGGTGAACAGATATGTTTGTCGGGAAGCCAGTCTACTCTAAACACCCCCGCGTATCCACCAGCCTCGTCTCTCCGTCCCACTTTACTTCTTTTTGAGCAAGGGATATCTTTCACCCCGGTTCCACGTTCTGTCCCACACAAGCTCGGAGCTGCACCCGGATGGGAGTCACACAAACCACCACCAGCTTGCTACACATCTCAGGAAGGAGCCTGTCATGTTTCGACGTCTGTGCGCATTGATTGCGCTCGCCACTGTGTTCAGTGCGATACCGGCTTGGGCGGCTCAACTCAGCAGGCCCCAGGCGGAATATTCCGCCGATGCGACGATTCAAAATGAGGAAGGTACGATCCAGCAACGTGTCTATGCGACACCGACTAAGGAGCGCAAAGAAATGTTGACGGGAACCGGCGACGGCGCTGTTCAGATTTTCCGATATGACACCAAGATCATGTGGATGCTCATGCCGTCGGAAAACATGTATATGGAATATGCAATGGGGCAAAAAGTTCAGGGACAGGGCAGTGATGCCTCGCAATGGACGTATGAAGACACGGTGATGGGGGAAGAAATGTTAAACGGCGTCAGGGTAACGAAGTACAAGACCATCGCGACCAGCACGGACGGCAAAAAATACGGCGGTTTCTCCTGGCGGACAAGAGAGGGAATCAACGTCAAGCAGGATCTCCTCTACAAGGAAGGGAATGAGAAGAAGCGGATGCTGACGGAACTCAAGAACGTGACGATCGGCAGGCAGGACCCCGCGCTGTTCGAGATCCCGGAAGGGTTCATGAAATTCGACATGGCGGGAATGATGAGCGGCGCGATGGGCCGCCCTGGAATGGGGCAGCCCATGGGCAGGCCTGACATGAGCGGGATGCCTCCCCCCAGTACGCGAAAATCTGGCACGAAGCCCCAGATCGTGACACCGCAAGAGACTCCACCGGTCCAGGAAACGGAACCGCCCGCCGACGATAAGTCCGATATAGAGAAAGCCGGCGGCATGTTGAAAAAATTATTTGGAAACTAGGCGATTACATGGGCCGAACCGGGTGCGGGAGATCGCTTCTCGTCGGCATGGCCGTGACGGTGATGCTGTGCAGCGTCGACGTCCGCGCCCAGGAAACACCGGCTAAACCGTCGATCAAAGCTTCGGCACTGTATCTCATTGAATTGAAGTCCGGCCGCGTGCTGCTGGAAAAAGACGCGTCACGCCGGCTCCCTCCTGCCAGCCTCACAAAAATCATGACGGCGCTGATTGCCTTGGAATCTGCGCCGCTTCAAGAGGTGGTGAAGATCCACCCGCGTTCGATCGTCCATCATTCGGTCTACAACTTCCGGCCCGGGGAGGAGTTCATCCTGCGCGATCTGCTGACGGCCATGCTGGTGGCCAGCGCAAACGACGCCTGCGAGGCAGTCGCCTGGCACATCGGAGGCGACGACACGCGGTTCGTCGCGATGATGAATGAACGAGCCAGCGCACTGGGATTGCAGGACACGCACTTTGTCAATCCCTGCGGTTTCGATGCGCCGGAGCACTATTCGACGGCAGCGGATCTCGCAACGTTAACCGATCGGGCGCTGCAACAGCCGTTCTTTTCCATGATGGTCAGGACACTGGTCCGCGACATCTCGACAGTCGATGGAAAGAGGAAGCTGTCGCTGCATAGCACGAACGAACTCCTGGTCGACTCTGATGTGAACGGCGTCAAAACCGGCTACACGAGCAAAGCGGGTCGCTGCTTGATCGCCAGCATGTTCAAAGACGGCCATCGCTTGCTGCTGGTGGGATTGAATCTCATGGACCAATGGGAGCAGGCCAGCAAGCTACTCCGGTACGGCCATGAGGTATTGCAAGGAACGAACAGTTGAAGCAAGGGGACAGTCGCCCTTCCGACCGGCGACTGTCCCCGTCAGAAGGAGAGGGACCGGCTACGCGGGAGCCGGTCCCTATCGCCGTCCGACGCGGTGAAGATAAGCATCGCGGAGGTTTTGTTGGGCAAGGATGAAATCGGGATCGAGCCTGGCCGCTGCGCGGAATTCTTCAATGGCCCGATCCCAGTCGTCTCGAAGCGCATAGGCATAGCCGAGATTATTGTGCGGTCTGGCTTTATTGGGGGATTTTGCGGCCGCATCGGACCAGAGCAGCAGCCGGTCGTGATAGAGCTGGTTCCGCTGAACAGTGAAAAAACAGAGCGTAACGACCACGACAGTCGCCACCGCAGCCCAAGCGGACGGAGCAAGACCGGGTCGCCGGATGATTGTCATGAGCCGCTGGATGACATACGACCCGAGCGCGACAATCGCCAGCAAGAGTCCGATCGCAGGCAGATACAGATTGCGCTCGCTCAATAGATCGTTACGTGGAATCAAGCTGATCGGGAGGAGCTGAATAAAAAACCAGGCCAGGCCGAAGGCCACCTGGGGAAAGCGCCGCCACGAAAACAGGCATGCAGCGACCGTCACTGAGAGCAACAAGAGATCACGCGGAAGGGGCCATTGAGTCAGTGAGTGGAAGACAGGGAGATCGTGATCGAAGTTCTGGTTCCACGGGGTGAAGAGCAGAGTCACCGCATAAGCCATGGCGTGCAACTCGCTCAACAGATGGTCCCACAGGGGACGGAGATCCAGGCTGAATTGGGCGAGCGCCTGGTAGCGGGGATGGCTCCAGGCCCAGCCCGCCGCAAGAAGCAGGACGATCCAAAATGGTAGATGGCGGGTGAGGATACCGGTGCGGAGAGAGGGGCCCTTCAGCTTGCGGATCACCATATCCCAGAGCAGGAGGATGACGGGCAGCGTGACGGCTGTTTCCTTGGAGCCGATTGCCAGTACGAATGAGGCGACCGCGCCTGACAGGTAGAGCCGGCGACGTGTGACGTTTTCTGAGTGCTCGTCAGCCTTGAGGTACAAAAACAGGGCGAAAAGATATAAGAACGCCATCAGACCTGACGCCCGCCCGGAGATGTACGTCACCGTTTCCGTCGCGATGGGATGAACGAGAAACACCAGTGCAGTCCAAACAGGCACATGCCTGGTTTCTTCTGTAACGGCCCTGGTGACAATGAGATAGACCAGGAGTCCGGAGCCCAGGTGCAACAGGAGATTGAGCAGATGGTAGCCGGCAGGGGCAGCTCCATAGAGTGAGCGATCAAACAGGAATGTGGTATACAACACCAGCCGGACCATATGATCGAGATGGCCCAGGAAGGTCTGCCAACCGTCGAGATGAGGATTCTCAAGAATTGATGCGGCATCATCGTAGTGGAAGTCACCGTTGAAAGCCGTGTAGTAGACGGCTACGGCGGCCGTACAAAGAACAAACGGGATGAAGCGGACCCTGCTTGAATTCATAGGCGGGGTTATACTGCATCGCGCCGGAAGGAGATAGGGGGGCTTATGACAACTTCGCGTCTGATTACGTGCGGCATGTGCTTGTGGGGGGTCATGGTGTGGATTCCGCCCGACAGCTGGTCGGCTCAAGATTGCAAGAGCATCGGCAATGAGATTTGGAAGCACTGGCTACAGGGCAAGCTGCCAAGAAATCAGGCGACCATTGACGAGGTGACCAAAATCAAGGGGAATTGCCCGCAATTGAGCGGAAGCATGGATAGGATCGACAGATCCATTAAGGGGGAGAAAGAGAGTATTGGTAGCGCGGCGTCAGATACGGATGGAGTCGGCAATGAACTGGGGAAATAGCATGCGACGATCGATGAAACAACCAGGCCGTTCAGGGAAACGATCGATTAAGCCGGTTCAACTCTTCGTTGCCGGGACAATCTTCTGGGTGCTTTGGGTCGCTGTCTTTCTTCCGTTCACATCGACAGGGGCGACTCAAGAGTCTTACCCTATCAAGGAGCCCGTGAAGAAATATATCGAAAGCTGCCTACGCAAACCTATTCATGAGGCGGATTGCGAAAAGGTGAGGAAGAGCGCGGTCGAAATCCTGAAGGAGGACTTGCGGACGCTAGGCGCCACGGCCGATCGAGCCCACATGCCTCGCATTGTGCGGATGTTTAAGAGCGACGAGGTTGAGTTGCGTATCGCCGCCGCGGATGCCATCGGCATGATCGGTCCGCAAGACAGCGATGTGGAAGTGCTTGCACCGCTAACCAATGACCCGGTTCCAGATGTCAGGAATGCTGCTTCGAATATGCTTTCGCACGGAAAGGGCAATACTCTCGTCTTGCTGAAACAGCGAGTTATGCCGATGAGCGTAGGACGGACGCCACAGGCTCCGGTAGACGCGGGGAAATACTCGATGCCCGTGGCACCTGACAGTATCTATTTATTTGATTTGAGTGATGCAGCCGTCGGTCGTCTGTCCTATGTGTCCAAGAGCGGGAAAAGCGACCCAGCCCAATTCTTCAAGAGCAAGGCCAAGAAGGGGCCATTTCCGTTACAAGAGTTCAAGGACAAGTACCGCTATCAGTTGCAGGACGAGGATGAGGCCATGAACCTTGCGCGGGAGGCGGAAGGGAAGGCAGTAGAAAGTGCCCAGCCTCCGGATCCTTCGAATCTTCAGGCCTATACGGAGTTCATGCAGAAGATTGCCTCAGTCGGAGCCAGGCAAGGCAGCAGAACGTATCTGGATTCATACGAGCCGAATCTCTTCGGCTCACCAACCGTCTATGTGTTGGAAGAGCGGCAGATCGGGCAACGGAGCTATCCCACTCGTTACGTCGTGCTCTATCAGGAGCAGGCGCTCAAACGACCCGGCTATCGCCTCAACTGGATGACGGTGCCCGATGACGCCATCAGGACCGCGCAAGCGGTCTCGCTTGCCGAGGAAAAAGAAGAGTCGGCCCGCAAGAAGGAAAACGAGGTCCTGAAAAAACGGCAAGAGGCGCTGCAAAATCTTGAGAAGAAAAAGGACGAGCAGGAGAAGAAACAGTTTAAGAAGGGTCAGGCCGATCTTGAAAAGGAGCTGGGATTCTAACAGGTTCGGGACACTCCGTGGTCACGCCGGATAGCCACACACCATAACCGTGGCGCGGGCACATCATTTTAGCACCCTGCTAGAACTCCCTCTTCTACTCCGCTACACTTCGTGAGCTGACACAGGAGAGGCCGGTGCGGGAAGAACGAACGACCAACTATTATACGCTTCTCGAACTCTTGCCCACCGCAACGGATGCTGACATCAAAAAAGCCTGGCATGAGCAGATTCAGGTCTGGCATCCGGATCGCTTCAATCATGCGCCGACATTGCACCGCAAGGCGGAAGCCAGGACACAACTAATCAACCAGGCCTATCAAACCCTCAGCGACCCGGTCGCACGCACCAGCTACGATGCCAAGATACAGTCATCGGCCTCCCACGGGCCGCCGCCCCGCCCATCCCCTGCAACAGGCCCATCTTCTGAATCCTACTCCTCCACAACGTCACGTCCTCAACAGAGGCCACGATCCCCCCAGGACCCTCGCGGCCCCCAATCGCTCATTATGCTCTCCCGGCAGGGTCAGCCGACAACCATGGTGCCGGCCATTCATCTCTACGTCGATCCTCGAGAGCATTTCCCCTACGACTTCCACGGGTTCGTCCGCATCGCCGGAGTCATTCGAGAGCCTCTCTCAGCCGGCAGCTATGCCATTGCCGAAACACCCGAACTCCTCTGCATCAAATGTATTGGCGTGGAGGTGCTTTCCACGATCTATTCGAATCCCTCCGACAATCGCTTGCCCTTTCTTCATGAACTTGAACAACTCCTGGCCTTTCCCTCCCGCTTTCTTGTCATTGAGGGGACGCTCCAGCACCGCAAAGCCGGAGGGCGCCTCAATCAATACCACAAGAACGGCATGACGGATTTCCTGGATGCACTGACGGCGCGATATGGGCTCACGATCGTCTACACGGATAATCGGGAAGAGGCGGAAGAACGAGTCGCGAATCTGGCAGCCCTGCATTATGCTTATTACTTTGCCGAGCAACAGGGATTCGGGCGCTGTCTGAAAGAGGGCGATCTATGAGCGACACACGGCGACAACCTTTACTGATGGCAGGATTCGACAACGGGAGGAACCAGGTGGAGTTACTTCGCCTCATACCGCCTTCCGGCCAAGGAATGCGCCAAACCGGGCAGCAAGAATGGGAGGCACTGCGAGCACGGCGCTCATGATCAATCCGAGTGGGAATAGATTTCCTACGCCCTGAGATGCCAGCATCCACACAGATTGCGCTCCCAACGGGACCGCTCCCCACCGCCACGGACGAACAGGGGCAAGATACCCTAAGACAGCCGATACGAGGCACTGAGCAGGAATCCCTGCCTGAAAATACCACTCTGAATCCCACGCCTCCCGACGGCCCGATACCCACGCGATGACAACCCATCCAAGTACTCCCGATACCGTTGCAACCACGTAGCACCAGCGCTCGTTCTTCATCGATACCCCCCGAATCACGATGCTCTTCCAGCGTAGCCCTTACCCATACCAGTCATGCGTTGCCCTGCACCAGTGTGTGGCGAGCCAGGCATCTTGTCTAGCATTTCTAGTTTTCGAACCTTTCTATACTTACCGGCGCATCCCGAATCCGACCTGCCGCCAGGCTTCATAGAGGACCACCGATACTGCGTTGGAAAGGTTGAGGCTGCGGTTTCCTGGAACCATGGGGACTCGGATACGCTGCTGTTCAGCAACACTCTGTAAGATCTCAGACGGCAACCCACGACTTTCCGGACCAAATACAAAAACATCGCCGGCAGCATAGTCAACCAAGTCATACCGTTGAGTGCCTTTGGTGGAGACCGCAAACAGACGACGATCGTTGAAAGCTGCGAGGCAATCGGCCCAGCTCTCGTGAACCGTCATCGTCGCGAATTCGTGATAATCCAATCCTGCCCGGAGCAATTGCTTATCCTCCAGTGAAAAGCCCAGGGGTTTGACGAGATGCAGCCTTGCGCCAGTATTGGCACAGAGCCGTATGATGTTGCCGGTGTTCGGAGGAATTTCAGGCTGATAGAGGATGACGTCGAACATGACCAAGATCGGATCCTATACTATGGACTCTTTGCTCCTCGGACATGCTGGATTGCACGAAGCAGCACGAACAGCGCGAGAGATGGGAGCCAAATCCAAACTGCTTCGTTGGCCAGAACACGGGCCCCATACTCGCTGAAGAATTCGCTGATCCCGATGGGAGACACAAGGACCGGTCGGACCGCGAGGAAGTACCTCGTCGTATCGAATGGAGAGAAAAACGCCACGCCCAACCCTCCATCCGTCATCGCATCAAGCACACCATGTGACGCAGTACAGAGAAAGAAATACAGAAATAATCCCGTCATTGCTATCGCCGGTTTGCCCCGACACCACAGAGCCACAAGAATCCCGGCCAGCAGCGCCGCAAACAATACTGAGTGGGTCAGCCCACGGTGGCCCCACATATCACCGTACTGAATGCCCAAAGGAAACCCGACCACATCCAGATCCGGCAGAACCGAACAGAAGGCACCCAAACCCAACTCGCGCCATCGCAGCTCCTTGTTCCGAAAGGCCCGACCCATCGCCACAGCAACAATGACATGGGAAAATGCCGACGCCATTCATGACCTCTTCCTCCAGTCCGAACAGAGCGAAACCCTACGCTCGTGAAACAAGCACGTCAAGAATGCGCGCTATGAAGAGAGACACTGATGGCTGAAGCTGACTGCGGAAGCTGTTCAGACCGAAATTACTCCTGACACCTTTTTCTCATCCCTTTCCAAAAAAGATTGCCGACTCTTTTATTCCGACCAGGACGAACTATCTCCTAACATCTTTTTTTCTCCTTGATTATTGAGACGACTTTTCTTCGCGAAGAACTTTCGGTACTGCTCTCGGTACGCCCTAAGCTGAGGGATGATGTTTCGAATACCGTCCTGGGGTGACGTGGGGATTGTCACTTTCTCAAGACCTGGAGAGAGTCGCACAACACCCTTGAGTTGATTGGCGAACTGATTTACCGCGGAATCGAAATCTACCGGAGGCAGCTTCTTTAAAGGCACAATGAGATGGAAGTAGTACGAGTTAACCGCCACCACACGGAGCATAATGCGATCACCGCCAGGGCCGAGAAACTGACCAAGGATAGATCGATACATGTTCGGCATGACCTTACAAATGCTTCCATCAGGCTGCGGAACCATTGTCGGCGATACAAGCTCGGCGAAGACGGCCAACTGCATAGGGCAAGAATCGCGTCCAGCAATGAACCCTCGAAGCACTGCCAGAGGTCCTGCATCAGACACTCCTTGACGGGCTGAGTTATACGCGATTTTCAGAAGGCTACGCGACAACAGATTGAAGTCATAATGAAGCGCTACCGTCGAGTTGAAATCATGAAGATGAACAAAATACTCGTCGTACAGGCGACAGAAGTAGGAATCGAGTGGGCTGAGCCTTTCAGAGTTACAGGTTTCGCAGACATCTTTGACAACATAATCCGCCCCATGTACCTGCTCGCCACGCACAGAGAAGTGCGCAGCATGTCGGCCAAACCGATCTAGGAAACAGTTCGGCCAAACGTGATCGGCAGTAAAAGGCCCCCCATTCCCACAGTATGCACATTCTTTCGTCATAGTCCTTCTAGCCCCTATCAATGCGATCCGTGCAGATTAGGACTCTACGCTTACATAGGAAGTGCATCAAGAATGGGGAACAACAATTTTACTCCCTTTGTCTGTCCCCAGGCGAGTGCTGTGTCGCCTGGCTTTGACTCAAACCAGATCAAGATCAACCTCTATATTATGCAAGACGAGTCGCATCACTCCCCAATGGCCCCACCAAGCGCTCGTTTATTTCCCCAGAGGGAGGCCTGAATCGGTCTCCCTCTGCGCGCATCGAGGGAGCACATTCTGATCGTGCGCCCTCTGCGAGCACAGGAGACCGATCAGGCCTCCCTCTCTTATCTAGTGACCTGCGCGTGGACTCTGTATAATCCGGCACCGGCATCCCGATGAACAGATTGCACGACTCAACCTTGTGACCACACTCACGACCCGCCCCTCACGGATCCGCTGGCTCATCCTTGCCTTGCTGTTTCTCATCAGCGTCGTGACCTATATCGATCGCGTCAATATTTCCGTGACCGCGCGGCAGATGATGCCGGCCTTTGGGATGACCGATCAACAGATGGGCTGGGTCTTCTCGGCCTTCGTCATTGGCTATGCCCTGTTTCAGATTCCCGGTGGATGGCTGGCCGATCGCTGGGGAGTGCGGGTGGTGCTCACCGTCGCGCTCATCTGGTGGTCTGTCTGTACCGCCTTCACGGCCGTTGCAGCCGTGTCTTCCCTCGCAAGCCTCTTTGGGATTGTCGGTGCGCTGATGCTCGTGCGATTCAGTCTAGGAGTGGGAGAGGCCGTGGCATTGCCAGCCTTCAATCGCGCCGTGACCAACTGGTTTCCGGCAGACGCGCGAGGCCTCGGCATCGGGATTGCGATCGGTGGGATCGGATTGGGTTCTGCCATGACCCCTCCGATCGCCGCATGGGTGATGGTGAACTGGGGATGGCAGACCGTGTTCTATTTCGCAAGCCTCATCGGCATCGTGATGGGACTCCTCTGGTGGCTCCTCTCACGCAACCATCCGCACGAACATCCCTGGGTGAATGTCGGTGAACAGGCCCTGCTCACGCGAGCGCCGCTCACCTCCACTGCCGCCGTACCCTGGCGAACATTCACACGAACCCCCACCGTCTGGTGGCTGGTGCTGAGCTACAGTTGCCTCGGTTATGTCGCCTACGTCTATCTGTCCTGGTTCTACTTGTATCTCGTGAACGTTCGAGAATTCGATGTGCTTCGCGGCGGAATCTATGCCTCCCTCCCCTTTCTGGCCATGTTGGTCTTTTGTCCACTTGGCGGCTGGGTGACCGATCGACTGGCAGCCCGCTATGGTCTCACCACTGGACGAACTGTGACCGGTATGACCGGCATGGTCCTGGCCGGTTGCGCGATTGCATTGGGCGCCCTCGTCGATGCTCCCTTTCTGGCAATCGCAAGTCTGTCACTTGGCGCAGGCTGGCTGTATTTTGCAGTCGGCGCCTACTGGGCCTCGACGACCGATCTATCCAAAGCCCACACAGGAACCTTGTCGGGGCTCATGAACACCGGTGCCAACATTGGAGGAGCGATTTCGCCGACTCTCACTCCATGGCTGGCCAATCAGTGGGGCTGGCCTGTCTCGTTGGGTGTTGCCGCAGCTGTCGCAATCGTGGGCGGGCTCATCTGGTTCAAAATCGACCCAGGGAAAGGGCTTCATCGTGAGGCGTGAAACGTAAGGCGTTAGGCGAATCTCGATCGACCCCTCACGCCTTACCCCTCACCCCTTACGTTCCCCATTGCCTCTTGATCGTTGTCCTTGCTAGTTTGGTCGCATGACGATGCAATTTCAAAAGATCGATCCGCGCGTCACCATCACAACGAAGTTCGGCGAGATCAAGATTCGCTTCTATCCGGACGACGCTCCTCGTCACATCGAAAACTTCATCAATCTAGTCAAAATGGGGTTCTATAATGGCACCACCTTTCACCGGGTCGTTCCAGGATTCATCATTCAAGGGGGCGACCCACTGAGCAAGAATCCCGACCGCTCTCTGCACGGGTCCGGCAGTCCCGGCTACTGGCTGAATCCCGAGACCAACGATCGTCCGCATAAACGCGGCGCTGTCGCCATGGCCAAGGTGCCACGGGAGAGCAACAGCACGCGAGACCCCAACGATAACGGCTCGCAGTTCTATATCTGTGTCGCGGACAACAGTGGACTGGATCGAACCTATACCGTCTTCGGCGAAGTCTTTCGAGGCATGGAAGTGGTGGACAAGATCGTCGCCGCCGCCCGTGACGAAGCCGACAATCCCCTGGAGCCGATTACCATGACGATGACGGTGAAGGAGTAAGCGTGGAGTCACACCCGCACTGATCCCCTGCTCCCGGAGCGCGCGCCCTCAGAAGGGCCTCGCTCGACGGCCGCAATAGGATCAGCGCGGGTGCGACTCCATTGGAGAAGGGTACGAGCCAGCTTGGATGGAACAATATAGAGTGTGCTCGTGCAACGCGCTTGGGCTCGTCTGGCTGGTTGGCTAGTCTTTCTGGTCTGTCTGGTTCTTCTGGATGAATTTCCAGTCCGATCAACCAGACAAACCAGATAGACGAGATAGACCAGATAAACCAGCATCCGTTGGACACGCGCAGTGGGAGACCATCTAGCCCGCCCTCAAGGGAGAAAAATAATAAAGCGGTGGTCGCTCGATGCGCGCAGCGAAGAAGACTTTGCCTGCCTCCTCTGGGAGGGTGTAAAATCACACGGGTCGCTTCAATACGCGCACTCGGGGAACAACTAGATTACCCTTGAGAAGGAAGTAGGGGACTGAGAGGAGGACACCGCGATGCGTCATATCTTGAACAACGTCTTATGCCTATCTATTTCTCTTGGACTGATCCCTGCCGCCTTGGCCGGCGATCGCCTTTCCATCAGCAAGATTTTAGAGCATCCCTCCGACTATCAGGCCAAAGTAGTAATCATAGAAGGGACTGCGAAGGACATCAGCGCCATTCCGATCCATCGCGGAGTGAACCGCTGCGGAGGCAGCCCAGCCTACGATGCGCAAACGTTTACGCTGCAAGACGAGTCGGGTACCATTCAAATCGGCTCGGCCGGCACGTGTAAACCGAATGCGACGAAGCTGGTTCTTGAAAACGAATATCTCCGCATCCGCGGGGTCGTAGTGGCGAATGCGAATGACCCCAAGGGAATTCCCGTGATCTACGCGGATGCAATCGACCGCCTGACGCCATAGCCTGCACATTCTTGAGAGGACATACTGAGCTCAGTAGCTTAACAAAAGCGCGCCGTGAAGCCTAGTCAACCCCCGTGCCTCGAAAATGTACAGCATGAATAGGCTGCCCACTTTTCACCGTGTCGTTCCAGGATCCATCATTCAAGGGGGCGACCCACTGAGCAAGAATCCTGACCGCTCTCTGCACGGGTCCGGCAGTCCCGGTTATTGGCTGAATCCCGAGACCAACGATCGTCCGCATAAACGCGGCGCTGTCGCCATGGCCAAGATGCCACGGGAGAGCAACAGCACGCGAGACCCCAACGATAACGGCTCGCAGTTCTACATCTGTGTCGCGGACAACAGCGGACTGGTCCGAACCTAGACAGTCTTTGGCGAAGTCTTTCGAGGCATGGAGGTGGTGGACAAGATCGTCGCCGCGCTTTGCGACGGCCGCGATAATCCCCTCGACCCGATCACGGTGAAGATGACGGTAAAGGAATAGGGATGGGCTGCCTGGTCGTCCCCCTGCTCACGGAATGTGCACGATGAAAAAGGATGGGAAGGATACCCACGTTGCTCCTGTGCTCCCGAAACAGAGGAGGGAATGGAGCCTGATGATCTTCTGTGCTCGCGCAACGGGCGGCCTCAGAAAGACGGGAAGGGTAGCCTGGCCGTCCTCCTGCTCGCGGAACGCGCACGATCAGAATGTGCTCGTTCGACGCGCGCAATAGAGGATCGACCAGGCTACCCTTGAAAATGAAACGAGGAAATGGAAAGTCACGCGCAGTGGATCTAGCCCGCCATCAAGGGGGAAAATAAAAGAATCGCACATGTCATCTCGAATATACGGGGCTTCGATTGTCTACAGCCATTCGGATCGAATCGGCTTGCTCCTTACTTAAATCCTTGCATATCGCCTTGGCGTGACCAGAGGTAAACCAAGGAGGGAAAGCGTCAAATCTAAAATCCATTTGGAGCTTAGACGTTCGCCCCACCAAGAAGGCCTTGAGCCCGTTGCAAATATTCACTTCAAGCCAAGCGAGGTTATAGCCTTCGTAATAACTGCATGGAGCCAACACTTTTAAATGGATGACCGTTACTCCGCGTAAAGGCTTTTGCTCATCTGATCCCCCTTCAATTTTCTGCTCATTCTCACGAGTGAAAATATAGAGGACAGCATTTTGCAATATCTCCATCGCAGCATAAAGAGGAGTATCGCTGCCTACCTTAAGCTCAATGAATTCATAAGCACCATCCTCACCTCGATGAATCAGATCAATATTGCGGTGCTTATCCGCTCGTGGGCCTACAAAACCCGATGATGTAGGCGTCTGATTGGCCCAATTCATAGGAAGCTGGGTTTGTGTACTGACAATGGCTCTTTCGAGTTTAATTTCGGGGTCATCGTTCCTCGCATCAATATTCGTTCGCGATTCGAAGCGCCAGTTTTCTGTTGATGGCTCGTAATTGACCCCTTTCTTCCAATTGCATATGACTTGAGCGTAAATCTTTCCAATGAGAGCTGTCGCATCGAAAGTGGGCGGTGGGAATTCAGACAATTTCTGGCAAGTCGCCTTATGCTTGTAATGCGGTTCCTTGCCAATCCCACAACTCCTTAGACCAAGCGCTTCGTCAATAATCTTGCCGACATCTTTTAGAATGGTTTCAGACATACAGTAGCGATCCTCCGTATATCGAATTACGCGATTAGTTCGTGCGCTTTCTCGACGCACTCTTGCAGATAGTGAAGAATCTGCTCAAATACCTGCTTGTTCAACCCTTCTGAGTAAATCACGGAATCCAAGTGTAATTCGATAGAGTGTTCTGTACCTTCAATGGTTACAGCCACGCCACGCGTGGCGCAGAATGTGAGAAGGGCATACAGGTGCTCCTTCATGTCAGTGTTTTTCCATTTTGGCACTTCGACTATGTCACCGACTCGAAAGCCTGGTTCATCCCATCCTTTGGAAATGCATCCAACATCATGACGACCCCGTTTTATGTCGTAGCACAACTCCAGATGCTCGCCCGCACGAAAGCCAGACAACGTGACTCCACATTCCTTTCCGATTCCCTCGATAACGATCCGGTTTCTGACGTGCGCCTGGCACTGCGTAAGAGCTTTCAATGCCGCATCAGAAGACGCCTTGTTCTTGTTGAGAAGGGCAAAGATTTGGGTTCGCAACATCTCACCCTTGTTTGAAGGACGCGATCTGGCCATGCTACTCTCCCGTCCACGTCAGATAGTTGGAGCGTGATTCCTGATGACCTTCACAGAATTTCCGTTGGGCCTCCCCGGACGTGTCTTCGGGAGCCCCATGCCTTTTGGCATCTACGACCAGGATGGTGAGTTATTTCCTGAATTGAAAAGGCAGGATATTTCCATCGTGGTTGTGCTTGTGGAAGATGAAGAATATCTCGAACAAACACAACGTAATCTTCCCGAGTTTTACTCGACCCAGGGTTTCGAAGTGATCCACTTGCCGATTCCAAACTACGGGATTCCTTCGCACAAGCCATTAGATGTAGCCATCACGAAAACGATTGAGTACGCCAATGCTTCTCAGAGTGCATTGATTCACTGCTCGGCCGGAATCGGGCGCACCGCACTTTTTGCAATCTTTCTGGCTATGAAGGTCATGAGAATCTCTGGGAGAGAAGCCATTCAATGGGTGGGCCAGCATCATCCACGCACCTTGCTGACACCTATTCAGATTGAGATGATCTTGAGTCACAAATGAAGATCATAGCGAGAGCGCATCCAATCCGCCCATTCTGACAAAGCCGGGTCACTTTCTCTAGCAAGTTTGACGATGTCGTCTGGAAGAACATTGATGACTTTCATATTATGGGGAAGAATCGCATTAAAAGCTTTCACTGCATCTGTGTGTCCAGACACAGCATCAGAGAGTTGACGAACCTCTGTGTTCCCAGGATGAAGACACACCCCAAATTCGGCCCAGTCAGCGGATGTGTGTTGGACCAAGGCTATCGCCAGCACTTGGTTTCTCATCAACTGGTACAGGCTTTGCCGGAATGGGCAGGCCATCGTTGAAGTGAACGTGAAGGGAGTGGCAGCAGAAAGCATAAAGTCCCAATAGTGTCGTCCATTGTCCGCTTCAGCCATCCAGCACATGGTTTTGGGACTTTTGAGTACGGCTTGAAGGTTGAGACAGCGCGATGAATCCACGTTGCCATTGTTTCCAGGTTTTTGTGGAACTGCTCCCCGACAGGAGCCAAACTCGTGTTCCGTGAATTTTACTTCCACGAGAAGATACCCAATTGGCTTTTCCCCACGTGTGACTGTGAAGAATACATCCACCTGTGTCGGCTGCTCCTTCTCGCCTAGCCATTCCGGTGCACCTTGAGGTGTGTGCTCGAATCGAACGGTCACCACATCGTCCTTCTCAAGTGCCCGATTCGGAAGTAGCGTTTCCAGGACTCGTTTTGCCAAAATGGTGTTCTCTGCCAGTGCCCCAAAGAGGTTCAGGCCGAAACATTGACTGGAGTTCAGTGCTCTCGCCCATAGATGTTCATGGCCTTCGGGAATGTGCTTCCACCAGGTGGGGTTCTGTAGATTTCTGGTCTTGTGTTCTTTCTTTAAGACCCATGATGGCTGCGAGTCTTGTCGTGGCTCTAACAGATGGTTGAATCCGTTCTTGCTAGCCCAGGCGATCTGATGCTTTTTCATTCGTTCGGCGAAAGACTCATTAGCCTTTGACATGTATACCCTCCCAGGTAGACTTTCGGAGATTTAACACTTACCAGCACTTTCTCTTCTCCCACAGAATAGATTTGGGACCGGCATGGCTATTGAGGTCATGCGTGTAATTTGTTCGGATCACTAGCACTTCCCATAATTCGCTAGATGCCCCTACGATTCCCCGCAAGTGTCTGGCAATCGTATCAATCGTCCCGCTTTTGACAAAACGTTTTCAACGAACCGACGTGTTCTGCGAACCCATGCAGCAGGATTATCTCTCACGCCCCTACCTACACCGTAGGGGTACGGTGAGAATTGTGGCAAACCGAGAACGAAGTTGGATGGATTTCGAGAAATATTCCGGCAGGCTACTCAAACTGATTATCCAGCAAGGCTGAACCGACCTATCGCTTGCAAGGGGTGGCTGGGATAATCCCAACTGCGCGCGTCGAACGACCACAGTTTCATCGTGGGGGTTCCGCGAGCAAGGGGATTATCCCAGCTACCTCGCTCTCCGCCTCGATCAACCGCAGCAAGGAATAGATGGGGGAAAATCCGGAGATCCGGCGCTGGTCCTGTTCTTTGTGGTCTACAGACGCAGCCAGAACCGCAATGCGCTGTCGAGTTTCCCCTGATCGACAACGGCAAGGCGACCAAATCGCCGGCTGATGTATGTTTTGTCAAGCGTAAACAATCCACGCTTGACGACACTCGGAAACAGCAGTCCGGCTCCTTTCCACTCAACTAAGGCGAATTCACCTGGTTGCAGATTTTCAAGCTGAGAAGTCAGCGGCAGGAGAAAGAGATCGACCGAAGGATGAGGCGCACTCACGACAACAGCCGGCCGTTTTTTCATCCCCGTCAGATCCGAGAACGGCAAAGTCGCCAGGACGACACTCCCCGTTCATAGCTTGTCATACTCGGCATCGCGCGGATTGTCCCACATACGCGTGAGACTGGGTAAAGAAGCAAGGAACACGTCGGTCCTCAACGTCGTGAGTTCCTCCTTCGAATCTGGAATGACCACCTCAACCTGCGTATTGGCTGAAAGCAACACAGGCTCATCCAGGATCACCTTCTCTCCGTCATAGTGAGCGGATACGTGCCTCATAACCTATCCTTCTTTCCACAGTGGGGAGCATTGACAGAACTGACTCTATTGGCACCCACGAAGCCTGTCAACTCAGCTCGTTGTATTGACTGCGATAGACCACACGTGTGACACAATAGGTATACATTCCCGCCGGCTGCTCAAACAGACTATCCAGCAAGGCCGCAGCGAGGGAAGGGCCGCGTATCTCGTGCCATCAGCTATACGCTCTTATCAATAGAACGCCATGCTGGCGTACGTCACCGTCGAATTATACTGATCCGTGATCCCGCGGTCATAGCGTAAGACCTGCCCGCTTTCCGCCTCGATCAACCGCAGCAAGGAATAGATGGGGGAGAAGCCGGAGATCCGGCGCTGGTCCTGTTCTTTTCTGATGTAATTGGCGAATTCTTCCGGCTGGCGCTCCTCCACCGGCTTCAACATTTCCAGGTCGAACTGCATACAGCGATGAAAGGAGAAGTCCGTCGGAGGCGCCTTGTCTCCGTAGCGCATGCCCAAATGGGCTAGCTCTCCCGCCGCGATCACGCAATAGGCCCGGCCCGATTGTATGAGGATCTCACGAAGCCCGGTCAAGAATTGGTCGACCGAGTGACGAACGGTCGGATCCCCCAGGCTCGCCGCAGAAAATGAACTCAAGATCGGCACGATGGTAAAGAGTTTCTTGGTTCCCACAATATCCTGAAGAAACGGGAGCTGGAACTCTATCGCCTGCTCAGCTTGGTGGCAGAGATCGTCTTCAAAGAAGGCCGGGAGTTTGGCCTTGAGCTGGCTCAGAATCGGTTGGTCGGCGGACACGACCCCGAGAGGCGTCTCGAAATCCTTATCCGTCACGGCAAACACATGGTCCAATCCGGCAGAGGCCGTGCCGATGATGACGAAGAGATCCGGCTGCTCAGCATCTTGCAACTCTTTATAGGCCCAGGCATAGATCGGCCCTGCCTGCTTCAAATCATAGGTTGGAGCCACGAGACCCTTGATCTTTTTCCCCGCATGTACCGATGGCTTGAAGTCCGGTCCTTCTTTCGACGTAAAAAACCCGTCAATCTGTTTCTTCAGTTTCACGCCATCTGCTTCGTAGCTCCGCCCGGCAAAGGCAGCGCGACGCAGCGGGCTCTGCCGATAGACTTCCCTCGCCATCCTGCGAGCATCTTCAGCACGCTGACCCTCCAAAAATAATTTTTCATTCAGATCGGAGACCAGCTGCTCCATCCTGCCGGGAGCGAGAAATTCACCGAATCGTTTGAGATAAAGCGCTCCAATTTGGGCCAGCGAATGCTCGCCGTCGAAATGCTGAATGATGAAAAAGTAATTGAGTGGCATGACCAGCTTGTCCTTGCTCAGCCCGGTCGGATCCCAGAGCACCATATACTGCTCTTCGCCTTCCTTGATCGGGGAATACTGGAGGTTTCGAAGAGCCGGGTACTGTGTCGGGTCTTTGGCTGTGCCGGTCGTCATGGGGCCATTGTAGTCGAGCGTCGGAAGAAGCTGCAACCAATGAGCTGGTTCATTTGGTTTGTTTGGTCTATTTGGTTTATTTCGTTCAACCAAACAAACGAAACAAACTAAATAAACCTATTTCTCTTCAGGCGGAGAACTGCTAGGCCGTCTGCTCATCACGACCAGCAGGATGATGGTCACGCCCAGGAGCCAAAGGCTGGGCCGCCCATAGGAAGGATCGGAGAACTCAATGAGATCAGTCAATCGCCCGATCAAGAGCGACATGCGGGCCATGACGGTGTAACCGAAGGCTGCACCGAATGCGATCATCAAGAAGAGGATACCTGTCCGGGCCACAACCTTGCCCGGCCCCGTGTGCTCGACGGAGAAAAAGAAGTAGAACAATACCGAACAGACCCCAACCAAAATAATGATAGTGTTCAGACTGCTGGTGGGATTCAACAGGCTCCAGGTAAAGGTGACGCCTTCTCCCTGCACCATCGTCAGCAACGGGCGAACCGTGTCCTCGATCTGCTTCAAGATAAAGGAGGAGATGGTCCGTGGGATGGCAAGCCCTGACCCGACACCGACAATGAAGGCAAACGCGTATCGCGAGAGCCAGGCTGCTTTCGGAACATAACGGGTGAGCATGAGCAGGCCGATGGCGACCGGAACTAACAGCGCCCACTCCCCGTTTTCGACGATCGGCTTCCAGATGAGCTGCACGATCACCGTGTCGTAGGTCTTGACGATCGTGTACCCAACCGACACGCCGACGTAGAGATTCTCGGCCAGTTTGAACAGCGGGTTGTCCTGATACAGAAACGTGAAAATAAAGAGGGTAAAACCGACCGCCACCCAGGCCCCGATGATGATTTCAATCGCCACTCGATTATCCTTTACACTCTGAACTCAACATCTGCCTCCCCGACTCAACTGGTGGCCTCATGAGTTCCTCACTGCGCGCGTCCAACGAGGTCCTTCCGAGGGCGCGCGTTGCGCGAGCACAAGGGACTCATCAGGCCACCTCCCCCTGTTGCTTGCCCTGCTTCCGCAGAGAAAAGTAGAAGATGTTGCAGATGATCACGAGCACGATGATGGCGAGATGGGTGGCCGATTGCGCATCCATCCCGGCAATGGCTCGTCCCTTCTGATCGATCAACGTTTCGTATTCTGCCGCCCCGCGCAAACCACCGATGAGGCCGTTGATCTGGCCGCTGCGCAACAGAGGATAGAGCCCCGGCGCCATCACACCGGTGCAGCCGCCGCCCATTTCGAACTTATACTTGTCCTTGCCGAACACATACCAGGCTTCCACACCGGGATTGCCGGCGCCCAGGCTGACGGCATAGTTCACATCGCGTAGATTTGCGACGTGTTGGAGCACCGGCAGTCCCTTCGTCGGCTTGCCGTTGTAGTCGGACGGGAAGGCGCCATAGAGATCCTGCCCCATATTGATGATGACGGCAGTCCCGCCGGGACTCCAGCCGAGGAATACATAATCCTTCCCGCTTTCCTTGCCCATCTCGCGGGCAACCTGTGTGATGATCTGGTCGGCCAGGCCTGTGCCGGAAACCCAGAGCGTCAACGCAACCACGCGCAGATTCTTCTTGAAGGCGTGACGCAGCAGTGAAATCGCTTGAGGCTGGAGCTCTGGCTTCGACGCAGGATCGAAATCCAACGAGAGCAGGAACACCGACCCTTCGGGAAGTGATTCGATATGGTCGTAGACCCCGCGTACTTCGTTGGAAATTTTGATCGGCAACCCGACCGGATAGAGCAGCGGCAAGAGCGTACAGAGGCCGATCACCAGGAAGATGATCCGCCTATCAATGCGCAACATTCGTTCAGCGAAAGTCATAACCACGACACCTCGTGAGGCGTCAGGCGTGAAACGTAAGGCGATCGATCATCAGATGCTACGCTTCTCTCCAACCCCTTACTCCTCACGCCTCACCCCTTACGCTATTCCTTGCCTCCCCCAAGATACGACCGTTCCAGGCCAAAGATAATCTTGATGGAGAGCGCCACTGTGCCGAGGCTGACGCCGATCAGGATCGCGCGCCGCACCGACGCGTTCAGCACATTCAAGATCCACTGCGACAGGTCGCCGCTGACAGGGATGAGGTATTCTCCGAGCGGGACGCGACCGGTCATGACGATCACTGCGGCAATGAGCAGGACCGACGCCTCGCGGCTCCGCGCGCGAAACGACCGATAGGCTGCCGAGGCGATGAACAAGGCGAGGATGGCAAACATGGTCCCCTGGAGCGGGACCATCATGAAGTTATAGACCCATCCGAAGGCCGTCATAGCGCCGTCGACGGCTTCCTTGCCATTCGACCACAGACCGACCGCAATGGTGCCCAGCATGCTCACATAGAGGACGAAACTATAGCCCCACCCCGCTTCTTTGCGCCGGATCTTGACGGCATGCACGTGGAACAGGCTGCTTACGCCCAGCACCAGCGCAAACCCGCCGATGATCTGGAGCCATTTGGTGGCGGAGGTCAGCATCTGCTCTGAGGCCGGATGCGGCACATAATATTGCGCGGCAAACACGAGCCCGGTGATGAGCGTGACCAGGAGCGGAAGCTGTCGGCGGAGAAAGATCATTTCACGTCCTTGAACAGGTCGAGGAATAGTTGCGGCCACTGTGCATCGAATATGACCCCGAGGGTCGCCAGGACGGTCCCGATACCGAGGACGCCGAGGATGAGGGCCTTGCCGATGTCCTGTCCGCGCAACGTGCCGACCTGAACCGGTTCTCTGGAGAGGTAGGCGCTGGCAGCGTAGAGTTCCTCTCCAATTAAGGTGTAATCGCAGGTGGTGACGAAGAATGGAAGCTGGTGATCGGAGTCCGTCCCCGCGATTTGGATTGCGCCGGTGCTCGCGCCAGTTTCCGTCAACAACAAAGCCTCGGCAAAGTACGATCCCATGAAGAAATTCGCCGCAGGTTTTTTGCGCAGCATGATGCCGTCCACCGCTGCGGTATAGCTGAATTGATCCGACGTAATGAAGAAATTCGAATCGTCCTTGTACAGGTCAGGCTTGCCTGCTTCCAGATAGGCCTGTTTCGTAATTTCCTGACAGACGGCCATGGTAATCGGATCGCGGTGCGGCACAAGGAGATCGGTCTCATAGGCGGCAGCGCGTTTGGCCACGCGCCCCAGAATGATCGCGGCGGCAATGGTCGAAGGATCATGCATGTCATGGGCGCCGGTGAGGTACAGGATCGGTTTACCCAACTCCGTTGCGCGGCCGATGGCCTCATCCACCGCAGCAAGACCGGGAATGCGCCGGAGAAAGATCTCCCGCTTTCTTGCTATCCCTATTGCGTAGAACACGATGCCTCCGAACAGAAGGGCCAACACCAGATTATTCATCTGATTCCAGTTCATCCAATTCGGTTGGGGCGTCGCTTGAACAGGCGTGGCGATCGCGCGATCGTCGCCAGAGACCCTCGCCACCGTGATGAGGTAGAAGGTCCCGTCCTTCAGCTCGATCCCCTTGCCACTTCTGAGGGTGAACTGGTGTTGATCTCCCGCTGCAGGTCTCGTCCACCAGGGCCACCTGGATTCACGGACATAGCGTTGATTCGCTGGAAACTCCGCCACAACTGTCATCGCGGCAGGATCCGGCACTGCGGCTCCCTCGCTCAGTAAGACCTGATACTTGGTTGCCGCGCTCTCGTCGGGAGCGGGCAACCAGAGCAGGGTCAGGCTGCCGCCTCCATCGCTCGGAGTATCGAACACTCGAACATCTTGCGGGGGAGCGAGGGTCTTGTTCGTCTCGTCAGTTTGAGCAAACACCGGCAACCATGACTGACTCAGAAGAACCACGACGAGCAATGCTAATGCTGCCGCCGGAAATCGCCATCCGCGACGTTTCACGTTTAACGTTTCACGTTTCACGAACATTAGGTTCCTTCGATCAATTCAATGTTCGCGCGCGGTATCATGGTTCTGCTGCCGTCGGCAAATCGGACTTCCATGACGCGCACCTCGCTCTCGGTTGGAATCTTCTGCAGATCGGACGGCAGACTCGCGACTTCGCCGATCTTTCCGAACAGTGGATCTCGGATGATGCGGACTTGGTCTCCGATCCTGATGCCTTCCCGCTGTAGATCGGTTGCCACCGCGTGATCACCCGATGGGCTTCCTTTTGGAATGATGATCTCCGGTCGGATGACGCCGGCTCGAATCTGAGTGGCGCCTGAAATCGAAGCCGGTTGCCCTGCGTGGGCGGAGAGGAGTGTAAAGGTCTTGCGGGCCATGGGGATGGGGCCGAACCCTTCAGTGAGGATCAGGGTAAAGCCGACCTGTTCCGTGCCGGTGATCGCCACGCCAAGATCGTAGCCCAGCAGCGCCCGCAAATCTTTATCATGGATCCCGCCGATCACTACACCGGCTACCCCAACCTCCTTCGCGCGAGCCAGCGCGTCCGACGAGATGAAGGAGCCTCCCACAACAACCTTCCCCTTCATCTCCGGAGTGAAATGGCCAGGCGAGAGCACTTCCTCCGGCGACGCCACTGCGATGACGATCTCACCTCTGGTTTCACCACCGATACCGAAAATGCCCTGCACCAGACTGCAATCAGTCTCTACCACAACCCCCTGCTGCGGAATCACCTCAACAATGGTCCCATCGACGTAGCCCAGCAATTCCAGCACACGCGGCGGGTCCCGCAACAGCACCTGCCCCGTGACGGTAGACACGGACTCCACAATACCCGTGATCGGCGAGCGGACTTCCGTCTTGAACCACTTCACAAGCGGCTTGTTCTCGGCCAGAATCTCATCCTTCTGCACCCTATCGCCTGCCTTTTTGATCAGGTATTCCTGAATCTCATCCGGCGCCACACCCAACTGATTGGCAAGATTCAAGGGGTAGACCTTCCCGGGCAATTCTGCGCGAGCCACCGCCTGATTCGCACGCACAGTCTCTCCGGCTGCGACCAACACCGTGCCAGGCAACGACAACATCCGACGTCGCCGTACCAGGGCCTGTTCTGTGACGGTTAATCCCGGCGTATAGGAATGGGCCATTCTTTGAGAAGGTTCAGGTTGAGGTTCAGGTTGAGAAAACCGGGCTAGCTTTCTTCACTCAACCTTAACCTCAGCCTCAACCTCAACCTCCCTTCGGGTACAGCCCGACTGCGCTATACCATTTCGTCAGCGATGCCACTCTGGCATTGTGGTCGGCAGGCAACTGCAATGGGCGCCCACGCCCATCGAGCAATAGCCCCACCACTCCTCCATGCACTTCTCTCGTGACCGGCACTCCTGCTCCTGCCCCGAGATTCACCTGTTTCGCAGGCTGGACTGTGATCGAGGCCTTCTGTCCATCGGACAGCGGAACCAGCCGAAGGTCGCCGAACGAGAGTTGTCCCTTGTCCACCCGCCCATCAGGAAAGGTGATCGTATAGTCTGCACACCGATCCCCTTCTTTTCCCTGCCCGATCGGCGCGACACAGGTTCCCAAGTAGACCATGCAGTCACGGACAAAGACATCGGTTGCGGCTTTTTCGTTGATGGTCGAAAGAACTCCTAGATGCGGCATCATGAAGATACTGTCTACTGAAAGCCTCGTCACCCCTAGGGGCTCGTACGCATCCACCATCATCAGCATCGATTGCACGCGGCGCGGCGCGTGGGACAGGATTCCGCCGCTCCCGACGATGAGATCCAGCTTGAGCATGTCGATCAACGTCTTGCCGGACTGTTGCTGCTCGAACACATCCGAGATCGTACGCTCCTGCTGCACACCCTTGAGGGCCGTCGCGAGGGACTTATGGTGGATGAGGGCGAGCCGGAGCGCCTCACGGGAAATCGCATGTTCGATCTGCAACTCATCCAGCGTCTGCGGAATCGTCGTCGGGCGGATCATCTTGTTCTTGATCCGATTGCGGAGCGTCTGTTCATCGATCGTGAAGGGCACCCACCGCATAATATTGGGGAGGCCTGCTTCGGCCAGCACATTGGAGATACTGTAGGACATGCCGAGATTCGCACTGACGGTCCGATTGAACAGGCCCTCGAAGACCGAGAACACGTCGGTAGTGGCGCCGCCGATATCCACCCCGATCACGTTCACATGTTCCCGCTTGGCTATTGTCTCCATGATCACGCCGACCGCCGCCGGCGTCGGCATGATCGGCGCACCGGCCATCTCGATCAGTTTCTTGTAGCCCGGCGCCTGCTGCATGACATGTTCCAGAAACAGGTCGTGAATCTTGTTCCGCGCCGGTGCGAGATTCTCCCGCTCCAACACCGGGCGAATATTGTCTGTCAGCACCAGCGCAGTTTTCTCACCCAGGATCTTTTTTACTTGCGGCTGCGCATCTTTATTGCCCGCATAAATCAACGGGAGCTTGAAAGTTGCCCCGAACCGGGGGCGCGGCTCAGCGGCTGAAATGTACTCTGCCATCTCGACCACATGACTGACCGCGCCGCCATCCGTCCCGCCTGACATCAAGATCATGTCCGGTCTCATCGTACGAATACGTTCGATCTTTTCATGCGGCAATCGGCCGTCGTTCGATGCCAGCACGTCAATGACAATCGCGCCGGCGCCGAGCGCAGCCCGTTGCGCGCTCTCCCCCGTCATGTTCTGCACGACCCCCGTCACCATCATCTGCAACCCGCCGCCCGCGCTGCTGGTAGAAATATAGATGTCCACGCCCGTTTTCGGATCACGACAAGGCGTGATGATCCTGTATCCATCGAGGATTTTCCGGCCGGAGAGTTCTTCAATTTCGGCAATCGCGTTCAGCACACCACGCGTCACATCTTCGAAGGGGGCCTCGACTGTCGTCGGCGCTTCACCCCGGAAGGTTTGCCGGTATTCGTCGCCGACCTTCTCGATCAGAATAGCTTTGGTCGTGGTGCTGCCACAGTCTGTCGCGACAATGACATTGAGGGGATGGGTGATCTTGCTTGATTCCTGGATCGTCACGTGGCGGGCTCTTGATCTGAAATGCGTACCTGGTCACACGTCGTTCGTATCTCGTATCTCGTCGTTCGCGAACTACGCTTCACGAGGCACGCTTCACGAGGATGCGTCATTGAGCGGCGGCTCCAGGAGGAGCCTGGGGAGCAGACTTCGTTTCGATGATTGTGATGAGACGGGGGATCGTCTCGCGTCGTTCAAGCAATCGAGCCACATGCTCAATTTCTTTCGCGTCTAACGCCCATTCGACGATCGGGGCCAGAAAATACAGCGCCTGACTGCCGAGAAAATTCATTGGACCGATTGATTCCAGAAAAATCGTGGCTGGCGCAGTCATGCCCCGTTTCACTACCGCATCGGCCACCCGATCAAGCAGCAGAAGATCTCCACTTGTGAACGCCTCTGCCTCGGTCTTGGTGGCAAACGCATGGGACAGTTCGTCACGGACCTTGTCCCATTTCCCAGCCAAAGATGTCTTGGAGAAAGAAGTCATAACTGTGTGGAATGGCAGCCGAAATCTACTATCGAGCGGCATTATATGGAGGGGGTGGGGAGGAGTCAATCAAAGGAAGGAAAGGGATGGAGGCTGATGATCTCCTGTGCTCGCGCAACGCGCGGTCGCGGACTCCCCTCGTTGGACGCGCGCAAGGGGAGATCAATCAGCCCCCATCCCTGAAGAGAGAACGAGCGAGCTTGGAGGAAATATCTGTAGCCTCGTTCGACGGGCGCAGTGGGACCACCACAGGTGCCATTCCATGAGAGAGCAACGAGCAAGCTTGGACAGGCTGCTAATACCCACGCCCGGTGCTGCCGCCACGTCCCATCCGATCCAGCGGGAGCGCCTCGTAACGTTGCTTTAGATCAGGATGCTCGTTGAGATAGCCCTTGACCGCCGCCTCATCGGCGAAAACCTCCGGACTGCGCTTTCGGTACTCTTCAACCGTCAGATCATGCTTTGCCAAGACTTTACCGAGTTTCGCATGGATGTCCGCCCCCATGCTTCTCATCTGTTCAGGCGACGGCTGCTGGCCTCCCCCGGCAGGCCCTCCGCCCTGAAAATAGTTCATCATCATCTCACCGATCTCGATACGAGCCTTCACGAACTTTTCTACCTCAGCCGGTTCTGCTGCGAGACAGACGCTCGCGGCTAGCATGCCCCCCAATGATATTCCGATGATGCAACGAATCAGAGTCACGGTCATAATTCCCTCATAAAAGTATGAATGGGTTGTCTCATCTGTGTAAGAGCAGACATCTTATCATCCTGGCCGGGCAAAAAAGAGGAGATAATAGCCTGATCGTTCGATGTGCTAGGAAGGGCGCGGCTATTCATCTAGCAGATGGCGAAAGACTTCTGCGGGATAAATCGATTCTCCCTGATCTCGCATCCTGCTCAGCCTGTCCGTACCGCTCGGGCGTGCCGATGTCTGACCAATAACCCTGGTGATCGTACCCCAGCACGGCTTCGTTTCGCTGAATCCCCGACACATAGGCCTCGATGATCGAAGATGCCTTCCCCTTCGGAACTTCGCGCAGCAGACGGGGGTGCAAGATATGAACGCCCGCGAACATTCTCGGTTGAGTCACGGTCGGCTCGGAGAGGCCACGCCCGGTGATCCGCACGATCCTACCGGCGTCCCCTACCTCAATCAGCCCCCACCGTACGGAATCTGGGTCGGACCGGAGGACCAAGGTCGCTGCCGCGTTTCGTTCTCGATGGAATGCCCACAGGGCTTCCAAATCGATCTCCACGAGCGTATCTCCGTTCAGGATGAGCACCGGCGATCCGGAAAAATACGGCTCCGCCTGTTTGATCCCTCCGCCGGTCCCTAAAATAACCGGCTCGCGTGAATAGGTAATCCGCACCCCATATCGCGAGCCGTTGCCGACCACCTGCTCGATCATCGGTCCGAGGTAGTGCAGGTTGATCACGACATCCAGAAACCCATACCGCTTGAGGAGCAAGAGGTTCCACACGATCAGCGGCGTACCGGCAATGGGAAGGAGCGGTTTCGGCATTGTATTCGTGAGCGGCCTTAGGCGAGTTCCAAGGCCCGCTGCGAGGATCATGGCTTTCATGCAACCTCGTGAGGGGTAAGGGGTAAGGGGTAAGGGGGTTCATTTCCCCATCGCCTAACCCCTAACGCCTCACCCCTCACGACATTCACTGTAGTTCCGGTACATAGGGGGTGAGATGTTTCCGCAGCGTTGCCAGCTCCGGATACTTCAGGAGATTCCGTTTGACATAGTTCAGGACACGCGGAATATCGGCGAGAAATTTGGGATTGCCTTTGACGCGATCGATGTAGACGAATCGCCCAGCCGCTTTGAGATTACGCTGGATGCTGGTGAAGTCGAACAGGCGGCGGAACGTTTCCCGGTTACCCCATAGTCCTCGATGAGTCGTTAATCGGTCGAGGTAGCGGTTGATCAAGCGGTCGATCAGCGCCTCGTCGAGTTCGATATAGGCATCGCGCAGCAGCGAGGCGAGATCGTATGTCGCCGGCCCCATCAAGGCATCTTGAAAGTCGATGACCCCCAGCCGTTTGCCATCGACCATCAAATTGCGCGAGTGATAGTCGCGGTGGACGAAGACGCGCGGCTGGCCGGCGAGCAACTCGGCGATTCTCTCACATTCGCCGCGGATGGGCAGATGATCGTCCGCGCACATGGGCTTCCCCTGCCGCGCCACAATCCCATATTCCAGGAAATGGTCGAACTCCCACATGAGGAGCGGCACATCGAAACTTCGGTGGAACGCGAGACAATTCGAATCGGCGAGTGAGGTGACCTTCGATTGCATCTGCGTAAGAACATCGACAGCCTGCGTATAGTGCGCTTCCACATCTGCGGCATTTGCCTCACGACAGGCTTCCGCTAGGGTAAGGTCTCCAAAATCTTCAAGATAGAGCAGCCCCGCTGCCTGATCGTAGTGATAGAGGCGAGGAGCCGAGACACCGGCTTTGGACAAATACGACAGAATGTTGAGAAATGGCAACTCGGCGATCTGATGAGTCGCTCCGCTGACGGCTTCTTCTGATTGCTTGAAGGCCTCTGGCTCCGCTAACTGCATGAGAATCACCGAGTGAACAGCGCCGCCGGTCACCTCGATGCGAAAATACCGGCGGTTGGAGGCATCACCTGCTAAAGGCGTAAGGGTCTTGAATTGTCCCTCAAAGGGAAGCCGACCCTCTACCGTGGCAGCTACGAGGGTACGATCAGGCAAAACCAGTGGCTGTTTGGGCGCGGTAGGATTGGCAGTAGCCATAGGCTTGGCATTATACTGATGCGGTCAAACCTTGTCACTCACAAGGAAGAAGACGGGCAGCCTGGTCGTCCTCCTGCTCGCGGAATGCGCGCAGTGAAGAACAATCTGCCTACTCCTTCTGGGAAAGTCGAGGAACTAGAAACCCTCGTTGGACGCGCGCACTCGAGAATCAACCAGGCTGCTCTGTTGATGAGCGGTGTCGATCGTTAGCAGGCTGCGGAAAAACTATAATGAAGCCAACTGAACTTTTGTAGCCTGTTTATCTGGGATAGGAGAGAACCGTCCCGCAGGATGCTCAAAAAGGCTGTCTAGCAAGGCCGCAGCGAGCGAAGAGGCGAGGAGGTACAAACCGCACTTCGTGTGGGCCGTTCGCCCTTGCAACGAATCTTGGCGAACGGATAAACCCCTCTGGTGCTTCCGATCTTCGAGAATCTCATTCGGTACGTTGAGCCTCTGAGCGATGCGAGAACGCCGCTGGCGGACTTTTTCAGCATCCTGCTAGGATGTGCTCACGCATCACGCTTGGCTAGGGGGAGAATATTCCGGTCGAGGAACCGCCCACTCAGCGCCCCGATGGCTGCGCCGATTGTATCGGCCAGCCAATCTTGCCAGCCCGATTCTCGGAATGGGATGAAGGCCTGGTGCGCTTCATCCGTCATGCCGTAAACCGAGGCAGTCACGATGGCCAGCAGGATAGCCTGCCGAGCGACAGTTGGACCTGACGCCCAGCGAAACGCCCTGTAACAGAGGAGAGCCAAGATACCATACTCGACCGCATGCAAGACTTTGTCGCTGAATTCTTCGAACAAGAACGATGGCAGCTTCTCTTGCGGGTGCGGCTGGTCGGACAGGTAAAAGATCGCACCTGCATAGAGCACAACCGGCAACCAGTACCAGAGTATCTGACCCATTACACTTCGCTCATCTTCTTGACGCACCGTCTCCATTTTTCTCCGGTGATTGCAGGCCTGATACCCCTATGACATACTGATGCTAAATCCTCAATAATATTCGACCATGAAGACTGCTCACATCTGTTTTCTTTGGCACATGCATCAACCCTATTACACAGACCCGGTCACGGGGTCTGCGAGTATGCCCTGGGTGCGACTCCATGCCACGAAGGCCTACTACGATATGGCCCATGGGCTGGAGAAATCTCCCTCGGTTAAAGCCACTTTCAATTTTACCCCCTCGCTTCTGCAACAGCTGCAAGAGATCGGATCGGGAAGGGTGCGGGACCTCTTCCTCGAATATGCACAACGCCCGGCAGCGGGTCTTCGCCTGGAAGAGAAGGCGTTTCTGATTCGGCATTTTTTCTCGGCCAATTGGGCTACGATGGTGCGTCCCTATTCACGCTATCATCAATTGCTCGTGAAGCGAGGGGCTGACGTCGTCGGTCGCGACCTGGAACGGGTGGCGCGGCAGTTTTCGACGCAGGATATGCTGGATCTACAGACCTGGCATAACCTCGCCTGGTTCGGCTACGGCACTGTCAGTCGCTATCCACGCCTGGCAGCCCTACGCGCGAAAAACCGGGGCTTCACGGAAGAAGATAAACAAGAAGTGCTGTCCCTCCAACTTGCCGCTGTAAAGGACATCGTTCCACTCTATCGAGGACTGATGGAGAAGGGACAAATCGAACTGACGACAACTCCCTTCTATCACCCGATCCTGCCGCTCGTCATCGATACAGACTTCACCCGACGAGCCAGACCGGATCTCCCGCTCCCGTCACGGTTCCACGCACCGGAAGATGCGGAGGCCCAACTGCTACGCGCGATCGAGTTTCATACCGCCACATTCGGCCGAGCACCTGTAGGCCTCTGGCCGTCGGAAGGCTCTGTCTGTCCGGAGCTGATTTCAATGTTGCCGAAGGTCGGACTGCGCTGGCTTGCGACCGACGAAGGCATCCTCGCCCGTTCGCTTGACGCGACCCAGCAACCATGGCAGCGCCACCGCGATCTGTATCAGCCCTATCAGGTCGGACCGGAGGGTCAAGACGTGACGATACTGTTTCGCGATCGGGAGATCTCCGATGCCTTCGGGTTCGTCTACCATAAGACAACTCCCGATATCGCCGCCGAGGATGTCCTTCGTCGGCTACGCCAGATCATTCACGATGCGCCGCAGGAACAGATCACTATCGCGATTGTACTCGACGGGGAAAACCCCTGGGAACATTATCACGAGGGGGGTGAACAGTTTCTGTCGATCCTCTATAAGGCCTGTTCAACCGGCGCGCTCAATGATCACAGTATTCGTGCTACGACCTCGACAATCTCTGAAGCGCTTGAGGCTGCGCCGGCGACACAGCGAGTCAGACACCTGCATTCTGGCTCCTGGATCAACCAGGACTACAAGATTTGGATCGGCCACCAGGAAGACAATCAAGGGTGGGATCTCGTGAATCACACGCGAACCTGTCTCGCCGAAATCACTGCCACCCTCCCCCCGGATCGCGCACAGGCAGCCTGGGATGAACTCTATGCCGCGGAAGGCAGCGATTGGTTCTGGTGGTACGGGGATGACTTCGATACCGACTACAAAGAGGAGTTCGATCGGCTCTTTCGAACCCATCTCCGGAACGTCTGGACGATCGCGGGACTGCCTGCACCGGATCTGTTGAACCAGCCGATCTGTCGTCCTCGCACCATGCCGGATGCGGACCTCATCACCGCGCCTCTCGCCTTACTCAACCCCTTGATCGATGGATTCGTGACAGATTTTTTCGAGTGGCGTGGAGCCGGTAGAATTACGACTCAGCCACCGCTCGGTGCGATGTGGAAAGCCGACGGGGTGCTGAACGATATCCGGTTCGGCTGGAGCCTTGACCAGTTATATCTCCGGCTCGATCCCGACGAGCAATCGCAGACGAGGAAGGCCGAACTGACAGTCGAGCTGCAACTGCAGACGCCTGAACGGTTCTATCGCCTATCCTTTTCTCTCAAGGCGACAGAGCAAGAACAGTTTCTGCTTTCGCAGAAATCGGCAAGTGGATCCTGGGAGAACATCCGCCCCTATCACTCGATATGTCATCAAAAGATTGTAGAACTGGCCGTGCCATTCAAGGATCTCGAGCTCTTACCCGGGCAAGAGTTCCATATGACCATTCTGGTGATGGAGCACGGCTTGGAAGTTACGCGGTACCCGCACCGCAAGCCAGCAAGCTTCTTCGTCCCAGGTCCGGAATTTGAAGCGAATCTCTGGCGAGTGTGAGCAGCACGAAGTGCTGAATGATAAATGTTGAATGTTCAATGATGAATTACAAGAGTGAAATTCCTGTATGTGTCTAGCAATTTTTGGTCAATTTAACATTGAACATTCCACATTCCACATTGTTTAGGAGAGACCATGCCCGATCTAAGACGTGATCCGATTGTCGGTCGGTGGGTGATTATTTCGACGGAACGGAACGCCCGGCCTCACGACTTCATCCCTATGCAAGCAACCAGACCACTGGCTGCCACTCTCTGCCCCTTTTGCCCAGGGCAGGAGCGGCTGACGCCGAAAGAAATCCTGGCCTACCGGCCTCAACCGGTGGAACCCAACACCCCGAACTGGACCGTGCGTGTCGTGCCGAACAAGTTCCCTGCGCTTCAGATCGAAGGCGACCTCGACCGCCAAGGCCTTGGTCTCTATGATCGCATGAATGGGATCGGCGCACATGAAGTCATCATCGAGACCCCCAACCACACAGATAGCCTGGCCGACATGCCGACAAAGCGGATCGAGGATGTCCTGTGGTCTTATCGCGACCGCATGATTGATCTGAAGAAAGACGTGCGGTTTCGATACATCCTTATTTTCAAGAACCACGGCGTATCGGCGGGCGCCACATTGGAGCACAGCCACTCACAACTCATTGCCCTGCCGATCATCCCCACCAGCGTCCTGGAAGAGATCGAAGGCTGTCGGGCTCATTATGCACAAAAGGAGCGCTGCATCTATTGCGATATTCTCCGACAGGACCTTTCTGGAGGCGATCGCATCGTGGCAGAAAATCAGGAATTCCTCTGCGCAACCCCCTATGCCCCACGCTTTCCCTTTGAAATGTGGATTCTGCCGAAGCGTCACGCATGCTACTTCGAAGAGAGCCAGAAACTACAATTTGAGTTCCTCGCACCGATTCTCTCCGAAGCGCTCCGGCGAATGGACAAGGTCCTCGCTCGACCCTCGTATAATTTTGTCCTCCATAGTTCTCCCCTCCACGAGAAGACCGGAGATTTCTACCACTGGCACATTGAAATCATTCCCAAGCTGACACAGGTGGCCGGATTCGAATGGGGCACAGGGTTCTACATCAATCCTGTGGCGCCGGAAGAGTCAGCGAAATTTCTCCGGGAGGTGATGCTCTAGGTGCCGGTTCGTTTCCGCATCGAGAATCCCGCGCTCGCGGGTCCACTGCGACAAATTGAACAACTGATTCGCCGGGCCGGCGGCAGGACTTGGCTGGTCGGCGGCTGCCTCCGAGACCTGCTGCTCGGTCTGCAACCACGCGATCTGGACCTCGAGATTTCCGGAGTACCACCCGGCCAACTGCATGCGCTGCTCGCAGAGCAGTTCTCCGTGCAGTTCGTCGGGAAAGCGTTTGGTGTGTTCAAACTGCAGGGTCTGCCCATCGATATCTCCATACCCTCCCGCATGCTCGCCGACCCCACGTCGGTCTCAGGATTGCTGAGGCAGTCCGATCCCGACATGGACATCGACGAAGCACTGGCGCGGCGCGACTTCTCCCTCAACGCCATGGCCTGGGACCCAGACACACTGGAACTCCGCGACCCCTTCAATGGACGGGCTGACCTCGATGCCCGCGTGTTGCGCCACGCCTCCGGTCGCTTCGGCGAAGACCCCTTGCGCGTGCTGCGTGGCATGCAACTCGCCGCTCGATTTGGTTTGACCGTCGCGCCGGAGACAGTTGCCCTGTGCCGGACCCTGACACAAGAGGGACAACCGAGCGAACGACTCTGGGAAGAATGGAAGAAACTCCTCCTCCAAGGGATCACACCTTCAATGGGGTTACGATTTTTGAGCGACTGCGGCTGGCTTCGCTTCTACCCCGAACTCGCAGCGTTGCAGGGCTGTGAGCAAGATCCCATCTGGCACCCGGAAGGCGATGTCTGGATCCACACGCTCCACTGCTTGGACTGGTTCGCCGCAGAGCGCACCGGCCATCACGACGACGATCTGGCGGTGGGCCTCGGCATCCTCTGCCACGACTTCGGAAAGCCTGCGACCACGACCCATGACTTCGGACGCATCATGTCTCGCGGCCACGAACCGGAGGGAGAGGCTCCGACGAGACGCTTCCTGGAACGATTGACGAATCAAGGCGATCTGATCAACGAGGTGATTCCCCTTGTGCTCTGCCATCTCCGCCCCCGCGCCCTGCATGACGCAAATGCCTCGGACAGCGCAGTGCGACGACTGGCCAGGAAGGTACTACGGATCGACCGGCTCGTCCGCGTTGCACGAGCTGATCACGCGGGCCGCCCGCCAAAACTTTTTGATGGATTTCCCGCCGGTGAATGGCTGCTGGAGCGCGCACGTAAACTTGAGGTGGAAGCCCAGGCCCCCGCTCCTCTTGTGATGGGTCGTCATGTGCTGGAACTAGGAGTCCAGCCAGGCCCCGATCTAGGGCGACTACTCGATGAATGTTACGAAGCGCAGCTGGATGGACTATTTTCAACACTCGACGAGGGGATTGTCTTCGCCAAGAGCAAACTCATTCCCACACCGTAGCCATTTTCCCACCCTTCTCCCCTACCCACTCCCCACTGACCACTCCCTACTTCCTACTTACCCCTCACCATAAGAGACCCCTTGTCCCGTGCCGGCATGAGAGCTTATGATCCTCCCATGCTTGTCCAACTGAGCCATCCAGCCAGAACTATTGAGGTGAAAGGTCCCAAGAAGGTCAAAGAACTCTTGCGCGAGTTGAACCTTGTCGTCGAAGCCCATTTGGTCATCAAAGGTGATGATCTCGTCACTGAAGACGAGATGCTCTACGACGGCGATCACATTGAAATCCGGCCGGTGATCTCGGGGGGCTGAAGACGGTTCATCTGGTTTGTTTGGTTTATCTGGTTGATCCCGTCCAAACCAAATAAACCAAACAGACCAAACAAACCAGAGAAACCAGCCCATGAATTGCACCAGATGCAAAACCAAAGCTGTCATCGGTCTCCCCCGCCACAATGCGGCATTCTGTAAGGGCTGCTTCAATGGCTTCGTCCACGATCAGGTTGCGCGAGCGATCAAGTCTGAGAAGATGTTCGGAAAGGATGATCGGCTTCTTGTGGCAGTGTCCGGCGGGAAGGACAGCCTGGCACTCTGGGACATCTTGCTCAAGCTCGGCTATAAGGCTGACGCGCTCTATGTGAATCTCGGCATTGGAGCCTATTCCGAACAGTCGCTTGCCAAGGTCACGAAATTCGCCCAAGCGGCCGCTGCCTCGCATGGAGCCACGTTGCACCTCCATAAGGTCGAACAGGAGGCCGGTGCCGGGATCAAGGAATTGGCTCAGCTCATCCATCGCCCGACCTGTTCTACCTGCGGTACGATCAAACGCTATCAATTTAATCGTGTGGCAATCGAAGAGCACTACGACGTGATGGCCACAGGCCACAATCTCGATGACGAAGCGGCCCGGCTCCTAGGCAATGTGCTACATTGGCAGGAAGAATATCTGGATAAGCAGGGCCCCTCGTTGCCCGCCTCAGTGGAAGGATTTGCCAAGAAGGTGAAGCCCCTCTACCGGCTCTCAGAACGGGAGCTTGCGGCCTATGCTGTGTTGAACCGGATCGATTATATCGTCGAGGAGTGCCCCATGGCCAAAGGTTCCAAGATGCTCCAGTACAAGGAAGTTTTAAATCGTCTCGAGACCGAGTCGCCTGGCACGAAGCAGACGTTCTACTGGGGCTTTCTCGAGAAGCAAAGCAAGCTGCAACCAGCTGCGACCACCATGGCAGAGAAAGACCGGGCCGTCCTCCACCCCTGCACCTCTTGCAACCAGCCCACTACAGCCGAAGTCTGTTCCTATTGCAAAATGATGGCGCGAGCCAAGACTGTAGTCCCTCGCTGACAAGCCGACATGCCGCAGGCGACAAGTCACGATCATGCCGACTTGCAACCTTGTCAGCTTGCTCGCATGGCAGCCATCCCATCATCTCAGCCCTTGAAAAGCCTGGACCGACCCCGTAAGCTTCGCTCTTGATAATAGTTGACCAACCCTAAACCGGCCCTATCTACCTCTCATGGCGACAACAGAACGCGACTACTATCAAGTGCTCGGCCTCTCCAAGTCTGCCTCGGCAGACGACATCAAGAAGGCTTATCGCCGTCTCGCGCGCCAAGTCCATCCCGATCTCCATAGCGGGGCCAAGAAATCGGAGATGGAGAAAAAGTTCAAGGAGTTGAACGCGGCACACGAAGTCCTGAGCGATCCGGATAAACGAAAAAAATACGACCAATATGGGACGAACTGGGAGCAGGCAGAGGCGTACGAACAGGCGCGCCGACAGGCTGGTGCCCGTGGGCAGGGGGGTCCAGAATTTTCGTTTGGCGGGGAAGGCTTCGCCGACATTTTCGAGAATCTATTCAAAGGAGGCGGGCGAGCCGGCAATAGCCGTGGTTTGGCTATGCAGGGTGAGGACCTTGAGACGGAAGTACAGCTGACTCTGGCCGAGGTATTAGCCGGCGTGACGAAACGCGTGACCTTGCAGGAACCAGTGCCTTGCTCCGCCTGCCATGGCAGCGGAGCTCTTCGTGGACGAGCCTGCCCGACCTGCCAGGGGCACGGAGCGACGCTGCAGCCCAATACGATTGAAGTGCGAATCCCCGCCGGAGTGCAGGATGGAAGCAGAGTTCGCGTGGCCGGAAAGGGCCAGGCCGGGAGCAATGGCGGCAAGCCTGGGGACTTGTATATGCGGGTGGCGATCGCTCCGGACAAGATTTTTCGCAGGCAAGGTAGCGACCTTCATGTCTCCCTCCCCGTTTTTCCATGGGAAGCGGCCCTGGGTGCCGACGTGATGGCCCCCACACTGATGGAGCCGGTTCGGGTGAAAGTCCCGCCGGGGAGTCGAGCTGACAGTAAGCTTCGGCTCAAGGGAAAGGGACTTCCTTCGGCAACCGGCGGCCACGGAGATCTCTTTCTGACCATCCAGATCGTGATGCCGCCCTCCTCGACCGACGAGGAACGAGCACTGTACGACCGACTCAGGAGCATCGCACACCCGGACCCCCGTGCCGAGCTGCTTGACCAAGCCAGACGGCGATCACATCCCTAGCAAGATGCTGAAAAAGTCCGCCAGCGGCGTTCTCGGCTCGCAAGAATCCTCAACATACCCCAGAGGGTATGCTTCCGGTTCTTGCTTCGCCTGCGGCCTTGCTGAACTGCCTTTTTGAGCATCTTGCGTGGGCTCACGTTCATTGAATATGCCGATTCGATCATGTCGATGCGGGAAAGACCCGCATTTCTTTCCTTTGTGATGTTCCAGCGCCTGTACGCTCGTCAAGGTGCGTTGTTGGCTTGCGTTGTTTGGGTCGATCTGGCAATCTACAACCACTCATTCTCGAAGTCTGTGAGATCAAAATAGATCGGCTCGCATCGAAGAAATAAACACCTTCATCCGGTCCAAACCAAGGAGGCAAGCATGAAGCAGAAAACAGGAACCATCGTGACGTTGGGCGTCGCATCGGTATTCGCTCTAACCGTCGGGTTTTCCACGGTCTGGGCCAATGAGCCAGGCTACGGTAAACAAGGGCATGTGGGCGGCGGGCATAGTTCGACGGGTGGATATGGCGCCAGCATGAAACATAGCGGCACCGGTCACCTGATCAGGCATCTGCTGCAGCGTGAACAAGAAATCGGTCTCACCCCCGAGCAAGTGGCGAAACTGAAAGACATGCAGCTCAACCTGGACAAGACCCGTATCAGAACCGAAGCCGACATCCAGGTAGCGGAACGAGAAGTGAAGGCCTTAACCGAGAATGAGAAGTCCGACCTGGGCGCGGTCGAAGCCAAGGTGAAACAGAGCCATGACCTGCAAGTCGGCCTACGGATGGTCTCCATCAAGGCTAAGCGGGATGTCCTCGCTGTGCTGACTCCGGAGCAACGAGCCAAGGAAAAGACCGAGCATGAGAAAGTGATGCAGCAGCACAAGGGCGGAGGGATGGAATACGGCAACCCCCACGGGGGCGCGATGAAAGACAATCCGCACATGGGCGGCGATTCGGCACATCCGACGGCCCCATAAAGAACGGCAAGGAGACGGGTGAGAGGGAAAGGAATTACGCAGTCATGCCGAAGGGTTTGAAGCTTACAAGCCACAATTTGCTGATCGGTCCTGATCGAGCACCGGCCCGCGCGATGCTGAAAGCCGTTGGGTTTACCGACGAGGACTTGTCCCGCCCGATCATCGGCGTCGCCAACACCTGGATAGAGGTCATGCCCTGCAACTTCCATCTGCGCCGATTGTCGGAACGGGTTAAGGCGGGCATCAGAGCTGCGGGCGGCACTCCCATCGAGTACAACACTATTGCGGTGTCGGACGGCATTTCGATGGGGACTGAAGGGATGAAGGCTTCGTTGATCAGTCGGGAGGTGATTGCCGATTCAATCGAACTCGTGGCCCGTGGGCACTTGTTCGACGGTGTGGTGGCATTGTCGGGGTGTGACAAAACCATTCCCGGCACCGTGATGGCGCTTGCTCGACTGAACCTGCCATCGGTGATGCTCTATGGCGGCTCGATCATGCCGGGTCACTTCCAAGGCCACGATGTAACCATTCAAGACGTGTTCGAAGCGGTCGGGAAACATGCCTCCGGCAAGATGACCAACGCTGAGCTCAAAGATCTCGAAGACCATGCCTGCCCTGGCCCAGGCGCCTGCGGTGGCCAGTTTACGGCCAACACCATGGCCATCGCGTTCGAGTTCCTCGGCATTTCGCCGATGGGACGGAACGGCGTGCCGGCTATGGATCAACGAAAGGACGACGTGGCCTTCGATTGCGGGAAGATGGTCATGGACCTCTTGAAGCGAGACCTGCGGCCCCGCCAAATCATCACGCGGAAATCGCTGGAAAATGCGATCGCCGCGGTTGCGACCACAGGCGGGTCGACGAACGCCGTGCTGCACCTGCTCGCCATCGCGCGAGAGGCCGGCATTAGCCTGAGCATCGACGACTTTGACAGGATCAATCGGAAAGTGCCCTTACTCGCCGATCTGAAGCCAGGTGGGCGATTTGTTGCCTCGGATCTCTATGCGGCTGGGGGGACAACCTTAGTCGCCAAGCGTCTGATCGATGCTGGTCTTTTGCACGAGCGCCAGCCGACTGTGACCGGCCGGACGATTGGAGAAGAAGCCCAAGGAGCCAAGGAAACATCAGGCCAACAGGTACTCCGTCCCCTCTCGAATCCGATCAAGCAAACCGGCGGGTTGGTGATTTTGCGTGGGAACCTCGCCCCGGACGGCTGCGTCGTGAAGGTAGCAGGGCACTCGATTATGACATTCCGCGGTCCAGCGAAGGTGTACAACAGAGAAGAGGATGCGTTTGTCGCGGTCCAGTCCCGTCAGATCAAAGCAGGTGATGTGGTAGTAATCCGCTATGAAGGCCCGTCCGGCGGACCAGGCATGAGAGAAATGCTTGGCGTAACCGCGGCTATCGTTGGCGCAGGCTTAGGCGATTCCGTTGCGCTGCTTACCGACGGCCGTTTCTCCGGGGCAACCCATGGCTTGATGGCAGGTCATGTTGCACCGGAAGCGATCAAAGGCGGCCCTATCGGCGCCTTGAAGAACGGAGACATGATTGTTTTTGATATTGCCAAGCGGACGCTAAGCGTGGAGCTCTCACAGAAAGAAATCAACGCCAGGCTCAAGAAGGTCAAACAACCACTGCCACACTATACCTCAGGTGTGATGGGCAAATATGCCCGGCATGTCTCGTCCGCCTCGGAAGGAGCAATTACGACATAGCAGGATGCTGGAAGAAACGTAACCGCTCAGGTGTTTAGGCTGAAGGCTTTTAGTCTTCAGCCTAAACACCTGGATTCTACCGCCCCTTCATCCGTCCACGCATTTCCGACATCATGCTGTCGAGGTCGGCTTCCGCTCTCGCACGATCGCTGATCAACTGATCGAGGTTATATGGACGCGGCGCTGGCTGGGCCGCATCCGGTTTCACCATCTGCTTGAGTTGCAAGTCAGACTGATGAGGCTGGGCTGGTTTGACTTGTGGCTGCACTGACTGAGCCGGTTGGTCGATCAGGTCTGTCTGATCTATTCGATTCCCCCCCCTTACCCCCTTACCCCCTCCCTGCCTCTCTGCCCCCACGCCTTGCTCCCGCAACCACTGGCCAGCGACGCTCGACTTGAGGGCAAAACTGATGCTCATGATCGGAAGGCCATCCGACGCAACACGGGCAATTGCAGTATTGACTCCGATCATTCGACCTTCTCCATCCAAGAGGGGGCCACCTGAATTTCCACGGTTCAGTCCCGTCTCGGTCTGAAACACGTGCTTGCCCTTTACACCATTAAAATTATCGACTTCCGCGCTGATCACTCCAGTAGTGAGGGTCCACAGTCCGCCCTGCTCTGGATGACCGATGGCCACCACTCGATCCCCGATCCTGGCCCGTCCCGATTCACTCACATCGACGACAGGCAGCCGTTCGCTCATGCCATCAAGTTTCAGCAAGGCTAGATCCAATGGTTGTGAATAGGCCACGACCTTGGCACGGAGCATACGGGAAAGATCGCTCGATGACTCTCCCGTAACCCGGGCCGGCTTCAGAAACACGGACAGTCGAGGGAATGGTTTTCCCGTCTGCTCTTCGATCACAACATGGGCATTGGTGAGAACCAGTCCATCCGACTGAATGATTGAACCGGTTCCTCCGCTCCCCTTCCTGCCGCCATCCGCATAGCCCATCACCATCACTACGGATGGAGAGGCCTGTTCGTAAATCTCCCGAGGGGATAACTCCTTGCCGATAGCCTCCGTACCCCATATCAAGGAGAGTACAAACAAGGTTCCCCAGGTCAGCGCTTTCATCATGGGCTCCTTCTTTCTAACAGGATAGCCGAGCGAGACTGGCGGGGCAGATTGATCTGGTTCATCTGGTTTGTCTTGCTTAACCAAACAAACGAAACAAACCAAACAAACCAAATAAACCAAATAACGGCAATCTTCTGCTGGCGGACTTTCTCAGCATCCTGCTACGCGCGCTGATAGAACTCCGCAATCATCTCAACCACGTAGGCCTGCTGCGTTTCGGTCAATTCCGGATAAATTGGAAGTGACATGACTTCATCAGCCGCCTGTTCTGACTGCGGGAAGGCCCCCTTCTGGTGCCCTAAATCTCTGTAGCAGTTTTGGAGATGCATCGGGAGCGGATAGTACACCTCCGTGCCGACCCCCTTTTCTTTGAGAAAGGCACGCAACTCGTCGCGCTTCGGTGCTCGCACGGTGAATTGGTTATAGACGTGAAAATTCCCTGGCATCGTGGATGGAAGCCTGACGCGATCCGCATGCTTCGTCCGGGCAAACAATTGCTGATACCGTTCAGCATTCCGACGTCGTCCCTCAGTCCACTGGTCAAGATACTTCAATTTGATTTGGAGTATGGCAGCCTGGAGCGCATCCAACCGACTATTGATTCCTACTGCTTCGTGGAGATACCGAACCTGACTCCCGTGAACACGGAGCATGGCCATAGAGTCTGCAAGGGTTTGGTCGTTGGTTGTAATCAACCCTCCATCGCCGAAACCTCCTAAATTCTTGGTGGGGAAAAAGCTAAAGCACCCGGTGTCACCCAATACGCCTGCGCGGTTCCCCTGCTGTGCCGCCCCAATGGCTTGGCAGGCATCCTCGATAACGCGAACTTCTTTCCGCTTCGCTATTTCATTGATCGCGGCCATGTCCGCACATTGCCCGAAGAGGTGCACGGGAATGATCGCCTTTGTGCGAGACGTGATCGCATTCTCAATCAACTCGGAATCGATGTTGTATGAATCAGGCTGAATGTCCACAAACACCGGTTTCGCGCCCAATCGCGACACAGCGCCTGCCGTAGCAAAAAATGTAAACGGGATGGTAATGACTTCATCCCCGGCCTTCACCCCCATGGCCATCAGAGAGAGCAACAACGCATCGCTTCCCGAGGCACAGCCGACCGCATAGCCACACCCGATGTATCTGGCAATGGCTTCCTCGAACGCCAAGACGCGCGGCCCCAACACAAAGCCTTGCTCGTCACAGACAGCCTGCATCGCGGCGAAAACCTCCGCCCGAATGGGCTGAAACTGAGCTTTCAAATCAAGCAATGGCACATTCATCGATGCTGTTCTCCAGTATGAATTTCAACACCCAAATGACCAGTGGTACAGGCGCGGTACTCTCTTCAATACCCTGCCCCTCGGCATAATGCAAGTAGAGAATCTGGAGCTGGCTAGCGGAAATCTCGTCGATGAAAGATCAGGCTGGCTGTAAAGAGCAGAACCGCTGTGTAGGTCGCTCCGTAGGCGACAATCAGCAATAGGTCCGAACCGCCGACGTCGAGGTGGTGCACGACATGACCCTTCAAGTTGAACCGCTCGAGGTTGGGCAAGAGATAGTAAATTCCGTCCAAGATTCCCCTGGTGAGATCATCCATTTTTGCCCCGAACACTTTCAGATCCGCGGTAAGATGCCCAATCACATACAGGGCCAGGGTAAAGATGGCACTCAGGGTGGCACTGGTAAAGGTCGAAAACAGTAACGCCACCGCAGTAATGACCATGAACTCAATGAAAATAAGCGCCAGTGCCTTAAAGAGCATCCCCTCAACGGGAACTCCTTGGGCGTAGAGCACCACCAACAGCCCCAGTGCCATCACCACCGTGTTGACGAACAAGGTAATTGAGAGGCCCAGGTACTTTCCGAGCAGAAATTGGTAACGGGCCACCGGCTTCGACACAATCGTATAGATGGTTTTCTTCTCGATCTCCTTACTCACCAGTCCGATCCCGACAAAAATGGCGATCAAGACCCCGAAAAAATTGATGCTCCCGAGTCCGATATCCAGTATGAGACGGTGGAACTCCCCCAGAGTCAACCGTGACAAGACCACGGAACTGCCGATCATGAGCAAGGCAAACACAAGCAGGTTGTAGAGCAACTTGTCTCGTAAATTTTCCCGAAAGGTATTCAGAGCGATCGACAAGACTTTCATGCGCGGTCCTCCGACGGACTCTGATGCCCTGCAACCTCCCGGATGAATAGATCCTCCAACGACCCCTTCTGAGGATTGAGCGACACCAGAGAAGCCTTTGCCGCGCGGATAATCTCCAGCGCTCCTGCCACTTGTTGTTGGTTCTTCAGCACCACCAGCATCCGATCCCCTTGCATCACCACCTTGTCGACAAGCGGACGTAAGTGGTCCAACCCTTCTGGGGTCAGACTGTCCACGACGAGTTCCACTTGGTGATGCGTCCCTTGATGCAGCAGATCGGTCACCTTGCCGCAGGCCACGAGCCGGCCCTTCAGGATCATCGCGACTCGATCACATAACACTTCGGCATCGTGCAGGATATGGGAGCTGAACAGGACCGTCTTCCCTGACTCTTTGAGTCGCAAGATCAGATCGCGAACTTCTTTCCGCCCGATGGGGTCCAATCCGGACATGGGTTCATCCAGCACCACCAACTCCGGATCATTGATCAAGGCTTGGGCAACCCCCACCCGCTGCAACATGCCTTTTGAGAATTTCCTGAGCTGAAGATCCTTCGCATGGGTCATACCGACCAGCTCCAAGAGTTCGTCGACTCGCTTATCAAGAACAGCTCCCCAGAGTCCGAACAAATGCCCATAGAACCCAAGAAACTCCCGACTCGTGAGGTAGTCATAAAAGTAGGGAGCCTCGGGAAGAAAGCCCAGCCTGGCCTTGGTCTGTGGGTCGCCCAACTCCCGGCCGAACAACCAGGCCTGTCCGCTTGTTGGATAGATGAGCCCCATCAACATCTTGAGGGTGGTGGTTTTCCCCGCGCCGTTCGGGCCAAGAAAACCGAACACTTCCCCAGGCTGGACTTCGAGTCTAATGCCATCTACAGCGGTCACTCGCTTGCCCCAGAACCCCACGCGAAAGATCTTAGACAGTTGTTCAGTCTGGACCACAAGATCAGCGTCAGGCGTCATGGCTCACTCCCATGTCCTCGGGAAACTGTAGGCAGGCTCTATCTTAGGAAAGAGATAGGCAGGAGGCTTTGTACGTTTAAAGAAGGTTCGTAGACGGTTCGGATGGGTTGAACTGGAGACCGAACCGGTCCTGGGATCCAACCGATAGTCTCCTTCGAACGGTTCCTCTGGAATATTCGGAAGGGCCCCTGCCTTTACAAGATCCATGAGTGTCACAGGAGGGGTTTGATGTTGCATCTGATAGGCTTCCACTGCGCTCTCCAGTAGGCGAATATCCCGTTCAATGATAACTTCTTTCATCCGGTTCGCCAAGAATTCTCGCATCTCAGGATCCTGCGTCTCCCGCAATCGGGCTTCAAGAAATGCCAATGCTGTGTCCGGGCTTCCTGCTTCTGCTGCCATGCGAGTAGCAAGCCCTGGGAGATAAGATGGACCTTCCGGCAAGCGAGCCGCTTCCATAATGTACTCTGCTCCTTTGGCTGAATCGCCGAGCAGAAAGTAATAGTTGTATCCAAGCAGAAAGGGAATGTTCCAAACATCGGGATTGGCCTTGAATCCTTTTTCCAGGAGTAGATTGCTCAAGTCCGGGCGGTTGGCGAGATCGCCGAGAATGACCCCACCGGCGTAATAGGCGTAGGCATACTGAGGATCGAGCGTGGTCAACACATCCAGGGCGTGATACATCCATTCATATTCATCCGCACTATTCCGTTTTTTCCCGATTACTTGCACCAGCCTGAGCCATAGAGCATCCGCACCTAGGTGGTGATAGCCGAGCAGGGCCGGTTTGAGATATTCACCCTTGGGAAGCTGAGCAAGACCTTCGATCTGCACCACAGTCCGATCCTGCCGCTGATCGAGCTCCCCTTGCAACCAGCCGACGCTGGCCAGCAAGAGAATCGCTCCCGTGCAAAGCAGAATCTGATTCCCGATCGAGGTATTGCGATGATGTAGGGCTGTTGAAACCGCCATGAGAGAGACACCGCGGCAGGATGAGTAAATGGGAAGGTCCCGGCAGCCTGATGGCTGCCGGGGCCTCATGAACTTATCTACAGCAACCTAGAATTGACCAGTCGTACAATCCGTAGCACCATGGTCGACCGTCGCATCCCAGAGGGAAACCCCGGCATTCGGCGCAACATTGTCGCCATCAAGATTCGAACTCGCCATCGCAAGGAAGTTGTTCATACCGACAGCTCCGGCACCAGCCGCTCCGTTAGCAGGAGGCGCTCCGATGGAGGCAGCACAAGAAGTGGCCGTCGTATAGAGACCTGGAGCTGCAACTAGTGTCGCATTTACTTGATAGAGATAATTTACATTTCCCGTTGCCTTAAACCCAATATCAACGAAGGTGCCTGCAAATGTACCACCCGCAACACACCAGCCCACTGCAGGGATAGTCGCTGGCAGTCCGATACCCCAGGTAAATGGAGTTGTTTTGGTACCACCTGCAGGGGTTGCTACACCCTCCCCCGTCATACCGACATAACAGCCTCGCTCAGACTGGAAGGCGACTTGAGAGGTCTTGATCGCCTGGAGGTTGGTCTTGGCTTCGGACTGACGCGATTTCATCTGGTACTGCAGGAAGTTCGGGATGGCGATGGCCGCCAAGATCCCGATGATCGCCACGACGATCATCAACTCGATCAGGGTAAAACCCTTTTGCCCCTTTAACTGCTTCAACATCGTACTGCCTCCTTGTTGATGGTTCACTGATCTCGCCCCTTTACACACCCTTGCTTCTTTGTCATCGAGACCCCATATCTGTTGCTGTTGCCTAACCCTTAGCAGGTTCGATGCCTGCTGAGTTTTCAGACAATGAAATGGCGAGGAACACGTAATATCAAATGGTTACGCTTTGCTTCTTCCTGGTGGGATCCTATGTTTGGTGTGCCTCTCTCCAGCTTTTGCCCTGATCTGCCAATATTTGTCGCCTGCCGCACGGGACTTGGTCCCCCCTACACTTCCCTCTCTGGCTATGAAGATAATCGAGCAGACTCCCCGGCACAGCGGAAGAACAATCCATGGAAACGAGCATTGAGCGCAGGAGAATGGAACTGGGTCGGCCTGTCAGATTCTGAAAGGTTGATCCAGGCTGAAGGCGAGATCAACTTTAATAGAGAGGATAAATCGGTGAAAGCAGGGCTACTGTTAGAGCGGGGGGATGTATTACTGAGTTTGTATCTTCTCGGATACACGCTGCTTGGCCTGTTGGATACGCTCTTCCTGTGCCGGATCTCCCATCCCCAACTCGCGAAATCGGTCCATCAACTTGTTATTGGAAGGGTCCAATTCCAATGCTCGGAGCCAGGCCTCGCGGGCCTCTGTCAAGTTTCGTTGCTTGGCATAAATGTCACCGAGGTGTTCATAGAGCACCGGGTCATCCCCTGCGAGCGCAACAGCGCGCTTCATCTCCGCCAAGGCCTCGGTGAACGAGCCGGATTTGAACAGGGCCCAGGCGAGGCTATCGATATAATACCCATTACTCGGTTTGAGCGAGACGGCCCGCTTCGTGAGGGAAAGCGCCTGGTCGATTTTTACCCCCCGCTCTGCGTAGCTATATCCCAGATAGTTGAGGGCATCGGCATGGTGGGGGTCCAGATTAATTGCGGTTTCCATGACATGCTCGACGTCATCGAATCGGTTGAGCTTGTCGTAGACTGTCCCGAGATTGAAGTACAGATCGGCGCTCTTGGGATTCTGGCTGATGCCCTCCTCCAAGACCTTTACTGCGTCGTCGAACTGTTCCTTCTGCAGATAGATCAACCCCAGCACGATGTGGGTTTCAGGCTGTTTTGGATTAATCTTACGGGCCTGGGTCAAGTGGGTGATGGCCTCCGGATATTGCTTCAATCGATAGTACAACAGGCCGAGATGCAATTGCCCTTCGAAGTAGGAGGGTTCAAGTTGAATGTTAAATGTGTAGGTCTCGATGGCCTTCTTCGTGTCCTTGGACTCCTCGTAGAGAAATCCAAGGTAATCTCTGATTTTAAGCTCCGTCGGGCGCGCCTTGAGAACTTGGGTCAGCTGATCAATGGCCTTGGCATATTCCTTCTCCTCACCATATAGCAGCGCCAATCGAAGCTGCGCATCGAGGTCAGACGGGTCTTCCGCCAACAGATCATTCAATTCTTTCCTGGCACCCTGATAGTCCTTTGCCGCCATATAGACACGAACCAACTGGTGCTGGATAGCGCGGTTTCGAGGGTTCACAGTCTGAAGGTATTTCCGTAATACGGCGATCGCGCGATCCTGTGATTGCCGAGATTCATAAATCGAAGCGAGCGCATGATAGGCCGGCTCAAACGAAGCATTCGCCGCAATCGACCGCTCAAAACTCGCCGCGGCCTCTTCCCCTTTCCCCGCATCGAGGAGCAGTCGTCCCAAGTGATAATGGCCCACAGCAGAGTCAGGAGACTTCGCCAAACCAGTCCGAATAGACTGCTCCGCTTCAGGCTGCCGCTTCAGATTCAGGAGCAACAGGCCCTTCGTAAAATAGGGATCCCCAGACGTTGGATCCGCAGCGATCGCGCGATCTAACAGTTTCACCGCACGCTCCCCTTGCCCCGCACTGGCTAAAATACCTGCCATCTGGGTGAGCAGCTGACCATCTTGGCTTCCTCCCTCTGCCACTTGGTCCGCATAGAGGAGCGCGTTGGGCATATCGCCAAGGGAAAAATAGAGGCTTGCCAGCCGGGCCTTCACAGTTTGAGATGCCGGATCCGCCTTCAGCGCAGACTGATATTCTCGAATCGCGCGATCCATGTCCTGCGCAAGCTCAGCTTGGTACCCCAGCATGAAGTGATAGGAAGCGTCGGCATCGGGGGGATGAACCGAGGACGCAGCCTTCGGCGTGTCGGCAAGAGCACGCTTCTCAGGCGTCTGAGGCGCGGCAGCACAGGCCACCATCATCAGGGAGATCAGCAACCAGAGCGACGTAAAACCTTGGCGGCGCACTGTTCGACTCGGAATGACTCCTGTTGTGAACATTCGCACGATCCTCTTGGTGGATTTAGAGTAACTGCTCAGGTCAGGTAGATAGGCTGAAGACCGAAGGCTAAAAGCCTTCAGCCTATCTACCTGCGAGCTCTGAAAGATTATACGAAAGGGGTTTGGGCAGGGTCAAACGACTTCGTGTTTGTCGAGGCTTTCGAACTTCGCGAAACGGTCGTGGAAAAAGAGTTCCCTCTTCCCAATAGGCCCGTTGCGGTGTTTGCTCACGAGAATATCGGCAATGCCTTTCCGTTCTGAGTTTTGGTCATACACCTCTTCGCGGTATATGAACATAACGACATCTGCATCTTGCTCGATCGCGCCGCTCTCGCGGAGGTCAGCCAGCATCGGAACCGGTGGCTTCCTGGCCTCTACCGCACGACTGAGCTGCGACAACGCGACGACCGGCACGTTAAGCTCCTTGGCCAGGGCTTTTAGCGAGCGTGAAATATCAGAGATTTCTTGCTGGCGGGACTCCGAATCGCTCCGTCCCTGCATCAGCTGGAGATAGTCGACGATCAAAAGATCCAACCCACGCTCGGCTTTCAGCCGGCGCGCCTTACCCCGCATTTGCTGTACGGTGATGCCTCCTGTATCATCGATATAGATCGGCGCTTGTTCCAGTCGGCCTGCCGCTTCCGCAAGACGCCACCAGTCCTCTTTCTGAAGCTTGCCTGTCCGAAGGCCGTGTGAATCGACCCGTGCTTCCGAACTCAGCATACGGAGGACAATCTGCGGCTTCGACATTTCCAGACTAAAAATTCCGACCACGCTGCCTGCGTGGATGGCGGCATGTACAGCCATCCCCAACGCCAGGCTCGTCTTCCCCATGCTGGGCCGCCCCGCGATCACCACGAGATCGGAAGGCTGGAGCCCGGCGGTGATATCGTCGAGATCATAAAAGCCGGTGGGCACACCAGTGATATGTTCTTTTCGCTTCGACAGTTTATCGACGAGATCGAGGCTTTCTTTAATGATGGAGTTAAGGGGAGTGAACGACCGATCCAGTTTGCCTTGGACGATGCTGAATACCGACCGTTCTGCGAAATCGAGCAGGTCGTCAACTGAAGAGGTGCCTTCGTACCCGCGCGTGAGAACCTCTGTGGAAGAATGGATGAGCTCCCGCAGCAATGCCTTGTCCCGCACGATCTTGCAGTGGTAACGAATATTGGCGGAGCTGGCCACGCTCTGCACGAGTTCCGCCAGATAGGCTGCTCCCCCGATCGCCTCGATTTCACCCTGCGCCTTCAGCCGTTCCGTCAATGTGATCTGATCGATGACTTCTCCGACCTCCGACAACTCCAGCATCGCACGATAAATTTTCCGATGCGACGTGCGGTAGAAGTTCTCCTCGACCAGCAATTCCATCGCCTTTGCCATCGCGCTATTGTCAAGAAGCACTGCGCCAAGGACCGATTGCTCGGCCTCCAGATTCTGAGGGGGTAATTTGGGCTGGGATAGATCGGCGGCCGACATGGATTTCATGACTGTTCCTTTGCCTGCCGATGAGACCGACGAGCCACGGCCACCAGATCCGCAAACGCCATCTTCTTCGCAGGAAAGCCCATCTTCCCTCTGCGACGGCCAGGCATGTGGACAGGGAGGGATTCGACTACCAGTACGTCATCATGGTCTATCCCTGGTGCACCGACCACGACAACGGCTGCTGCCTGCTGGGCTGACCCTGCCGCCACAGCGGCAGCAATAAGGGCCGCGTCGTTCCCTTTCACAATCTGCTGCACCACTCGTGATCCAGTCCGACGCAACTGCACTGCGGACTCCGCCAACAACCGGGTAGCCCGAGCCGGCGCCGCGACAAGATAATCCACTCTCGCCGAGACTGATCGCTCATCAAGAAACTCCACGGTGCGGAAAAGCCGGTCGACATCTAAGCCAAACCCGGTTGAGGGCAGTGGCCGCCCAAATCGACCGATCAGATGATCGTATCGTCCTCCGCCGCCCAACTCCGCTCCAACCCCTGCGGCAAACACATCAAAGACAATTCCATCATAATAATCGAACCCGCGGAATTCTCCGAGATCCAGAAGCAATGAATCCCGATGCCCTGCCGCACAAAGCAAACGATACACCTGACCCAGCCGTTCGAGCGGAGCGGCTAATGACAGATCGCCGGCCGCGAGGACCAGACCGCGTGACAAGACTTCCTCTTGACCATACAGTTCAGGCGCTTCCCGGATGGCCCGTGCTGCGGCCTTAGAGATACGCTCGCTCGCAAGAACCTCTTCTAGCCTCGGGAGGTCTTTCCGTGCCGCCGCCTGCTCAGCCAATTTCTGCCCTAGCGCCGACAATCCCGATCGCAGCAGAAGCCCCTTAATAAATCCCACATGCCCCAGCGACACTTTAAAGGACTGGAGACCAATTCTCTGGAGACATTCGATCATCAGACCGATCACTTCACTGTCACTCGTCACGTCGTCGAGGCCGATAAGCTCGGCTCCGACCTGAAAAATTTCCCTGCCGCGCCCGGCGTGTTCTCGTTCGTAGCGGAAAACAGACGTTCGATACGAGAGCCGCAACGGCAACATCGTCCCCGTAAGCCCCATCGCAACCGTTCTGGCGATTTGCGCCGTGGCATCCGGACGGAGAAGCAACGTGCGGCCCGTCGTACGATCGACGAATTGATAGCACTGCTCGATTAGTTCCGGCTCAAGCCCTGGAGCTAACACATCGAGGTATTCAAACGTGGGAAGAATAATCTCGTCGTAGCCCCAACAGTTGATATGAGAGAGCAAGTCTTCTTCAAGGCGGCGGACCTGCTTCGCCGCATGAGGAAGAATCGTCGCCATGCCTACAGGGACAAGCGAGCGCTCGCGAGACGATGCGGCCTGTCCCGAAGGAATGCGTGGCTTCGGAGGAGCGGAGACCATGGCGGACCTGATGGATTGGCGCGGGGAATTAAGACAGAACCGCGACTTTGACTGAAAGAATATCCCTGCTGGATTTGATCGCCTCAAGCACCGCCTCAGGAAAGATCGCATCGGATCCAATGATGAGCAACGCGTTCCCTCCCCGCTTCTCGAGCGCGCATTGCATCCGGACGATGTTGATCTGGCTGTCGCCGAGTACCTTCCCCACCATCCCGATCACACCCGGGCGATCAATGTTTAGAATCAGGAGCATGTGTCCTTCCGGCACAACCTCAACTTTGAACTGATCGATCTGGACAACGCGCGGGTCTTTCTTGTGATACAGCGTGCCGGCCACCTGGTGCGACTTCTTCCCAGCCTCCACTTGTACACGGATTAAGCTGGTAAAATCTCCCGCATCGGAACTCTTTACTTCCTTCACTTCAATACCACGTTCTTTCGCAACAATCGGCGCATTCACATAGTTCACAGGCGATTCCATCACCGGTGTCAGCAATCCCTTCAGTACGGCGATTGTGAGTGGCGCGATTGACAAACTTGCCACCTCTCCGCTGTACTCTACGGTCACTCGTTCAATCCCGCCTTCGCACAACTGAGTTTGCATCTTCCCAAGCTGCTCGGCTAATGACAGATAGGGCTGAAGCCTCGGCAATAGCTCCGGAGAGACAGACGGAATATTGACCGCTCCCCTGGCAATACCTTTCGTGAAATAGTCGACGATCTGCTCCGCAATCCCGATGGCCACATTCTCTTGCGCCTCAGTCGTCTGAGCTCCAATGTGCGGCGTACAAATAAAGTTGTCCAAGGTCAACAACGGATGGTCCGCCTTTACTGGCTCTTCTTCAAACACGTCGAATGCGGCGGCGGCCACGCGCTTGACCTTCAACGCTTCAAACAGATCTCCCTCGTGAATAATTCCCCCGCGGGCACAATTTACAATCATGACACCCGGCTTCATCGTCGAGATCATTTGCGCATTGATCAGGCCCTTGGTCTCAGGCGTCAAGGGCGTGTGGACAGAGATGATATCGGCGCGCGTGAAGAGTTCAGCCAACGGCATCATATTGACGCCCATCTTCTCTGCGCGCTCTTCGGCCAAATAGGGATCGTAGGCGATCACGCTCATGCCGATTCCCTGTGCTAGCTTCGTCAGATGGCTGCCGATCTGCCCTACACCGACAATACCAAGCACCTTATTATAGAGTTCAACTCCCATGAACTTGTCTTTTTCCCACTTGCCTGCCTTGACCGAGGCCGTCGCCTGGGGGATCCTTCGGCTCATCGCACAGATCATCGACATCGTGTGTTCAGCTGTCGTGACCGTATTTCCGCCCGGCGTATTCATGACCACGATGCCCCGACGGGTAGCCGCAGGAGTATCGACATTATCCAGCCCTGACCCGGCTCGCCCGACGACTTTCAACTTCTCGGCCACCGCAATCAGTTCTTCCGTCACCTTGGTGCCGGACCGTACGATCAGTCCATCTGCGTCCTTGATTTCCCTGAACAGCTCGTCCTTCGGCATCTTGGATTTCACAACCACGGTGAATCCAGCCTTCTCCAACAGTTCCACGCCCTGCTTTGACAAACTATCGCTGATGAGAATTTTCATGCCCATTGTGCCTGCCTTATCATCGTAAGAGCTTTGAGACGCCACCCCTAGGCCATTAGAATTTCCTGCGCCTTCGCGACACCGCTGCCAAGTTTCACAGGATGGCCCAACCCTTTGAGCACCATTTCGACAGCTGCAACCGCCATGATGATATCGAACCGGTCCATGTAGCCCATGTGAGAAAGCCGGAAAATTTTACCCTTCAAATGGTCTTGCCCACCGGCCGCGGTAATACCGTACTGAACGCGCAAGTTTTTATAGATGGCCTGGCCGTCAACCCCTTCCGGCGCTGAAATAGCCGTGAGGGCATCGCTGGGCGACTCTTTGGGAAACAACGCCAAACCGGCGCCCTGTATCCCTTCGCGCATCGCCTTCGCAAGTATGGCCTGGCGACCGAAGAGCCCCGCAAGCCCCTCCGCCTTCATCATCTTCAGGACTTCCTGCAAACCGACGATGAGAGACACGCCCGGTGTATAGGCTGTCTGATTCTTCAGCTGATTCTCCTGTTCTTTCTTGAAATTGAAATAGAAGGCCGTGTTCTTTACCTTTTCTGCCAATTTCCAGGCCTTATCGCTCACGCTCACAAATGCCAGGCCAGGCGGAAGCATCAGCGCCTTCTGCGACCCGGTGACCACGACATCGACCCCCCACTCATCAGTCTTGATGTCGAACACTCCGAGGGCGGTGATCGCATCCACTACAAGTATGGTATCGCTATAGTGTCTCACGATCTCCGCAAGAGCCTTGACGTCATGCGCCACACCGGTAGACGTTTCACTCGCTTGCACATACACCGCTTTGATCCCTGGATCTTTTTTCAACGCATCGGCCACCGCTTGAGGATTGACGGCTCGCCCCCATTCCACCTTGATTTCAGTCACCTCGGCCCCGAACGTCTTGCAGAGCTTTGTCCATCGTTCGCCGAATTTTCCCCCATTGATCGTGAGAGCCTTGTCACCGGGAGAAAGAAAATTAGACACTGAACCTTCCATGCCTCCGGTACCGGAAGCCGCCAGCATGAGTACGTTGCTTTTTGTTTGGAACAGCCATTTAAGTCCGTCACGGACATCTGCAAAGACCTTGTCGAATTCAGGGGCACGATGGTGGAACATGGGCCGCGCCATGGCCAACAGAACCTCTGGTGGTACAGGTGTCGGGCCGGGGGCCAGCAAGTACTGCTTCAACATCGACTGATCCTCCTAACCATAATGAAGCGTGAAAAATCTCACAGAGAACGGAGGGACGATACCATTGCCCCCCAAAGCTGTCAAGGCGGAGAACCCTGTAGATACGTGTATTTTCAGACTCTTGTGATCGTTAGAACCGGCACTACTTTCATTGACCATTTTTGTAGGGCAACCACAGCTCCTAGCCTCTGTACGACCAAAGAGGGGTACCATTCCTTTTGCGATTTCTTGACAAGAGCTCAGCCCATCGATAGTCTAACCTCACAGAACATGACAAACCTCTTTCACGATACTGATTGCCACAAGGTGTCAATGCTGACTCTCGGGCCAAGATACACCATCCTCTCAATAGCTCTCTTCATCGGGATGGGGTTCAGCTTCTGCACACCTACTATGGTGGTGCAGGCTGCAACTTATTCCGAATCCCCTGCCGTTGTCCCGCCTACGCCCGTGGACGAAAACGTAGCGGCTGAAGACGACCCCGACGCAAATCTGGTCCCGCTGGATACCGAAGGCCCGACTACAGATGCCATCGGTGATCTCACAACTCCAACTAGTAGCGTTCCGAGAGCTGAAGACCTCTTAGAGCTGAACCCAGCAGAAAATGCACCGGCTACGGCTCGGTTTTCGGACGCCTTCAATCCTCCGGCTGAACTGGCCCAAACCCCAAACTCCTCTAAGAGCGGCACAAATCAGGCGGAATCTGCGATTTATAATGTTCCGATTGTGATGGATCCGTCGGTCCAGGCCCATATTCACTACTTCAATACATCCATCCGTGGTCGCTTTGAGCAATGGCTCATCCGGCTTAGTCGTTACCGCCCACTTGTCGATACAATCTTCACGGAATTTCAACTCCCCAGTGATCTGGTCTATCTTTCGCTGGTAGAAAGCGGTTTCAACCCCTACGCATATTCACGCGCGAAAGCGACCGGCCCCTGGCAGTTCATGAAGGGTACGGGCAAGACCTATGGGCTCCGCATAGACAACTATGTCGATGAACGTCGGGACCCCATCAAGTCCACGGTCGCTGCGGCACGCTACCTCCGCGATCTCTACGACCTCTTCGGGACCTGGCCGCTTGCAATGGCCGCCTACAATGCGGGAGAGGGCAAGGTGATGCGAGCCCTCCACAAATCCAAGGCCGAAAGCTTTTCCGAGATTTCCAAGACACGATTGATCCGGCGCGAGACGAAGGAGTACGTGCCGCGATTTATGGCCGCCACGATTATCGCAAGGAACCCTGATCGATACGGCTTCTCTCAGGAATCTGCCGAGCCGCATCAGTTTGATGAAGCGATCATCACAAGGCCTGTCCATTTTCGCACGATCTCCAACGCCACCGGCATTCCTTATGAAGAACTCCGGCTCTTGAATCCCGAGTTGCGGAGAGACGCGACACCCCCTGGTGATGAGACCTATCACTTGAAGGTTCCGGTAGGAACGAAAGCAAAAGTGGAACAGGTGCTTGACCGGATCCCGACCTATAAATTTCCGCCTCTACCGGCCAAGGCTCAGTTTGCAACCGCCGAGCCCTCTCGCTGGTATAAAGTCCGCACAGGAGACACGCTGGGAAAGGTATCGAAGCGGTTTCGCGTCCCGCTCAACACGCTCAAAACGAAGAATAGCCTTTCCAGCCCAACCATTCGACCGGGCGACTTTCTCGTTATCAGTCGCTAACCGGAAGTCGACCTGATCCATCAGCCCAAGAAAACCTTTATTTGGTTTTTCAGATTTGTCTCGTTTATCTGGTTAGCAAGACCGACCAACTCGCACGGCTATCCCGCTAGGGGCTCTTCTTACCGGTTGGGGACGGCGCAGCCGGGGTTGTCGATGTCGAGGCAGGCATTGTTTCTTGCGATTTTTTGACATCAATGATCTTAGTTCGAATCGTTGCTTCACTGGTGAAAGGAGAGTTTGGATAGGTCTTGATCAGTTCTTGATACCGAGCCACCGCCGCATCAGGGCGCGATTGGGACTCCTCCAGACGTGCCAGCTCAAACAACGCCTGATCCCTGTTCAGCGTGCCGGGGGATTCCAAAATACTGGTAAGGGCCTTCATCGCTTGGTCCCGATCTCCTTTGAGCAGGTAGACATACGCCAAGCGTTGTTGTACCAACCCGGCGAATGACGGGTTCGATGCATAGGATGCAAGAAATCGTTGATAGGCCTCAATCGCTGCACTCAGGTCATTGGTCTGGACCAACATATTCCCCAAATGATACAAGGCGAGTGGTGCCGTCGGGGTACGTGGGTATTGATCGGCAATCTGCCGATACCTCGCGATCGCTTCTTTTACTGCGTGATCGGCCTTCTGTGCATCACCGGCAGACGGAACAGTCAAAAAGCGCACCGCCTCCCGCTCTAGGTCTTGTGCCTTCTGCACAGCCTGGCGGTCAACATAAAACACCCCTCCGACCACGGCGGAGGCGAGCAGCAATACCCCTAAACCGACTAACAGGGGGCGTCGATAACCCTGTGATCGATGCAGCGTCTGGCCAAGCCAGCTCAGCATATGAGCTTCATCGACCGGAAGAGTTTTCGCCGGGACCTTGATGCGGTAGCTCATGGATGGATTCGTCGGAGAGCGTGAGGTCTGTTTCCTCGATTTGTGTGCGCGCTTATACTAAGGATGTCACGAATTTGTCAATGAGGCAACTACTACCTGTCGACTCTCAGAAGGCACTCGCTCCGCCACGTGTATGACTGGCACCGTCTGATGCTTGAACAACGACTACAAGAACTGGCTGCGCGGCACCTGACCCGGCACCTCACGCCCCTCCATTCCGGCACCGGTCCGTCGGTTGAGATGGCAGGACGCCAGATTCTTCTGTTCGCCTCGAACGACTATTTGGGGTTGGCTATGCACCCGGAAGTGGTTCAATCTGCCATCGAGGCGACACAACGGTTTGGTGCTGGCGCCGGCGCCGCTCGACTGATCTCAGGCTCGTTGCCGCCTCATCAAGAGCTCGAGTCCGCTCTGGCACAATTCAAGGGAACCGAAGCCGCGCTAACTTTTAGCTCCGGCTACCTTGCCAATATCGGAACTATCCCTGCATTGATCGGGCGAGGCGAATTGGTCCTGGCCGACCGTTTGAGCCATGCCAGCTTGATCGACGGCTGCCGTTTGAGCGCAGCCGATTTTCGGGTCTATCGCCACAAGGATACTGATCACCTCAAGTCCCTTCTGGCAAAACGGCGCCGGGTGCGACGGACCCTGATTGTGACCGACGGCCTGTTCAGTATGGATGGAGACCTTGCGCCATTGCCCGAACTCAGTCAATTGGCTCAAGACTATGAAGCCGACCTCTATATCGATGATGCCCATGGCACTGGCGTAATGGGACTGCATGGACGAGGAACAGCCGAACACTTCGGCATCAATGCGGATCTCCCGTTTCAGATGGGTACGTTGGGTAAAGCCTTCGGCAGCAGCGGCGCTTACCTTGCTGGGCCTTCGACATTGATCCGCTACCTCATGAACACGAGCCGGTCCTTCATCTTTACCACTGCACCTCCACCAAGTTCGGCTGCCGCCGTCACGGCAGCCCTACGCATCATGCAGCGAGAGCCGGAACGACGTGCACGCCTGTGGGCTAACCGTGAACGCCTGTTCACAGGATTGACCAGATTGGGATTCAACCTGTCCCCCACCGTCACTCCCATCATGCCAATCCTCGTCGGCGATGCTGAGATTGCCCTCACGTTTGCCCAGCACCTGTTCAGAGAAGGTGTCTATGCTCCGGCGATTCGGCCTCCTACCGTTCCGAACGCGACCAGCCGCGTCCGCGTCACGGTGACTTCCGAACACACCGTGAACCAGATCGATCAGGCCCTCACCGCATTTCAACGTGCTGGACAATTGTCGGGACTGATCTGATCGAATCCCCCGCCTCACTCTGTGATAGGCCACCGGAGAATATACTCAGCCGCTTCCGGCTATTTTCTTGCTTTTTCATCATCCTATGGCATCATGCTCCCACGTAGTCTAGAAGTCTGACGCTATCATTTCACAATCTGCATTTGCCAAGGAGTCCCCTTCATGGATATTTCGAAGCTCCTGACCTTCACGGCCAAGGAGGGTGCATCGGATTGTCACATCAGTGCGGGCGAACCGCCGATGATCCGCATCAATGGAGATCTTAAGAAACTCGATCACCCCTCACTCACCTCGGAAGAAACTCACGCGCTGATCTACGACATGATGAGCGATACGCAGCGGAAGAATTTTGAGGAAAAGCGCGAGTGCGATTTTTCCTTTGAACTGGGAGACATCGCGCGATTCCGGGTCAATGTCTTCGTCCAACACCGCGGGCTTGGCGCCGTCTTCCGAAATATTCCCACGGAGATCATTCCGCTGGAAAAACTCGGAATGCCTCCCATTGTACGGCAGCTCTGCGATCGGGAAAAGGGACTGATCCTTGTGACCGGCCCAACCGGGTCTGGTAAATCGACCACCCTGGCCTCCATGGTCGATTATTTGAACAACACGTTCGAAGGCCACATCATCACAATCGAAGATCCGATCGAATTTATCCACAAAACGAAAAAATGCCTCGTGAATCAGCGGGAGATGGGCGTCCATACCCTGTCATTCGCCAACGCACTGAGAGCATCCCTCCGCGAAGACCCGGACATCATCCTCGTGGGTGAAATGCGCGATTTGGAAACCATCCAGCTCGCGTTGACTGCGGCGGAAACGGGGCACTTGGTCTTCGGCACGCTCCACACCTCCAGCGCGCCGAAAACCATCGACCGCATCATCGACGCGTTTCCCCCAAACCAGCAGTCTCAAATCCGCACACAGCTCGCAGAAGCCTTGGAAGCAGTCATTACCCAAACTCTACTGAAGAGAAAAGCAGGCGGACGTGTCGCTGCCCTCGAGATCATGGTCGCCACGACCGCGGTCCGGAATCTTATCCGAGAAGGTAAATTACACCAGATTCCTGGAATCATGCAGGCCAGTCAGAAAGACGGTATGCAAACGATGGACATGGCGCTATTCGAGCTGGCGTCCCGCGGGGTCGTCACCAAAGGCGAAGCCCAGTCTCGGAGCATGAATCCCAATCTGTTTGGAACCTCAATGGGCGGCGCAGCCTAAAGATACCTGGCAAGAACACGGGGGTTGCAATGGATGTTCGCAGTCTGTTGAAAGTCATGGTGGATCAAGAGGCGTCGGACCTGTACTTGACCGTCGACTCGGCTCCCACGTATCGCGTCCACGGTTCGACACAACAAACCGGCGCGCCACCGTTTACCAACGAACAACTCGAAGCCCTTGCGCTGGCACTTATGCGGGGTCAACAGCGCGAAGAATTCGAAGAAAAGATGGAAATGAACCTGGCTCTCTATTATAAGGAGCTCGGCCGTTTCCGTGTGAATATTTTTCGCCAGCGAGGGAATGTCGGCTTGGTGTTTCGGCATATCAAAGCCGAGATTCAAACCGTCGAGCAGCTAGGCTTGCCTCCGATTGTCAAAGACATCGCCATGACCAAGCGTGGATTGGTGCTGGTTGTCGGAGCCACCGGTTCCGGAAAGTCCACGACCCTCGCAGCCATGATCGACCACCGTAACTCCACCCATCCCGGCCATATCGTCACCGTGGAAGATCCGATCGAGTTCGTTCACAATCATAAGCGATCGCTCGTGACGCAGCGAGAAGTGGGCTTTGACACCCTTTCATTTCAAAATGCCCTCAAGAATACCCTGCGGCAGGCGCCGGATGTGATTCTGATCGGCGAAATCCGGGACACCGAAACGATGGAAGCCGCGATCACCTTCGCGGAAACCGGACATCTCTGCATCGGCACTCTCCACTCGAACAATGCGAACCAGGCGATCGAGCGCATCATGAATTTTTTCCCGGTGGAGCGCCATGCGCAGATCTATCTCCAGTTGTCGCTCAATCTTCGGGCCATCGTCTCTCAGCGGCTCGTGCCATCTCTGGATGGGAAACGTGTCCCCGCGCTGGAAATCATGCTCGACACCCCCCGGATAAAGGATCTGATCAAAAAATCAGAGGTCGATTTGCTCAAAGAAGCGATGGAGCAAGGGCTTGACGAAGGCTGTCAGACCTTCGACCACGTCTTGTTCCACCTGTATAAGGAGGAACGAATTTCGCTCGAACAAGCCCTGATCAATGCCGATAGCGCCAATAATCTCCGGCTCAAGGTCAAGATCGAAGGCCTGAGAGGCGACGACGCAGTTAACGCCCTCCTCGACAAGAGACCAGGTACCTCTTCAACCGATGCCTTTAAAATCCAAGGTCACGCCTCAGGAAACGTGACCCCCCTCCGCAAACGATAGGTCCCCTCCAAGCCCACACGGCTCATCAACAATCCTGCGAAGATCTTTGTGCTTATTGAACTGCTGCCGCCCCTTGGCGTTCGAGATATGACGAAATTTTTTCCAGCGCGAGGCCGCTGAGTTTTGCGCCATACCAGTTCGGCATCGTGCCGGAAGGATATCCCGGTACGACGAACAATCCCGGTTCAATGACTGATTCGATCACGTAGTCATGCACCGTCTTCGCGTGGCCTCGGTATGCCGGATCGGCCAATCTGGCGGGTCCTGTGGTGGCTAATAGAAGAGGTGGGCCTACTCGCCCATCGGCCCCCGGAATGCCCGGTACGATGTGGCACACTGGGCAACCGGCTTTCGTAAAGATCTCCGAGATCGGTTCATTTCCTGTGACCAACGGGACCATGTCAGGAACGAGCGCCGCTACCGGTGAAACAGGCGTCAACGTCTCCGAGGAAGGCGGATCGAGGGAACGGAGAGCCAGGAGGGTCCCGAGGAGCAATACGACCACGATGAGGGGTGTGATAGATCGTTCAGGCATAGAACCAATATCGCCGATGGCCTGACTATTTTGGTCAACGCGAACATTCGCCGGCCTGCATCAAGCCAGCGCTACTCACTTTGTTGCATCCATCGCACAGCGAAATCCCGTCGTTCGATCCTCGAAATCAGGCTCAGCTGAAAAGCGCGCCGTCACACGCAACGCAGAGGGCAAATCCGCCCACGATCCACCTCGCAGCACTCGCTTTTCCCCAGAAGCGGGGCCTGGTGGATTCTTCTCAGGACTCTTTTGATAATAGTCCCGCTCATACCAGTCAGCCACCCATTCTGCCGCGTTTCCTGCCATGTGGAAAACACCAAACGGGCTTTTCCCTCCCTCTTTTAACCCATGTCGGACACTCATTCCCTCAAGACCACTGGTGACCGCCGCCAATGTAATGGCTTCACTCACCCATATGCCTCGATTATAGTTTGCAATGTCGACGAACGGCTGCATATCCCCCCACGGATACCGACGCGTGTCACCCCCCCGCGCCGCCTTCTCCCACTCAGCCTCGGTTGGAAGTCGTTTCCCCGCCCAGTTACAATAGGCAGCCGCCGACTCCCATGTCATTCCAATGGCTGGCCGATCTCCAACCGTCGTCGCAGCCTCATCGTCCCATGTTTGCGGCGCTTCGCGTTTCTCTGCTTCCAGAAATTTCTGATAGAGGTTCAGGGTGACTTCATACTTATCGATATAAAAAGCATCAAGTGCCACGGTATGTTCAGGACGCTCATTGGGAAGCCCCTCATTACTACCCATCGTGAAGGGACCTGAAGCTATGAAAACCATGGGAGCATTATCCCTCCCTCGACCTGCCTCGACCGACGAAGCTACGTACCCGCCCTCCACGGGCTGTTGCTCCCCTGCCCCGAGACAGAGCCCGCCCGTCATGAGACTGATTCCAATCCACAATATTGCCTGTTTCCCCCATATCCTCATCTGGATCTCCAAGACCTTGCATGAGGCATGGTCCAGCCGCCCATCGGCCAGTGTATCCAGCTCACGAGACAAACTCAATTCGCGCTTCGGTCACAAGCAATTCCATCGGGCTATTCTTTAGCGGATCCTTCTCATTCCTACAAGACTCCCCTCTTTTTGGCCGGTCTATGATTGATGTTGGGGCCATCCAGCAATATGTCCCTAAAAAATCATTGGTTTATATTAGTTGCTATAAACGGTGGCTTGTGGTAACTTCGCCCCCGAATGATTATATCGGGCTACCGAACTGAATGATAAACAACATTAGTGTAAGCCATAGTCAAATCCACCACCAAACCTAGGAGGTTATTATGGAAATCTGGTTACCCATGGCGGGCTTAGTCGGTGTATTCGTGGCGGGAGCAGCTCTGATATTGTTTACGCCATACGACAGATAATGGCACGCACAGCATGTGCGTTTGTCTGTATTTTACGATAATCCGTTGAGTAGGTCTTTCACGCTACGACATCTGTACCGTGAAAGTTCAGAAGACTGCAAGTTGCCGTGGCTCTTCCCACTCCATGAGTTAGGAGTGAGTGGGAAGAGCTGTGCGCGTCATACAAGTTCTAGGCTCTATCGAATACTAAATCCTTGTTTTCCCAGACTTATTCAGCTCCAGGCGTAACGGGCCATCGTCAACAGACATTCAGGTCTGCTTTCTATACATTTCTCGTTCGGATCTGTTGATTTATTGAAATACGCCTATTATCCGACCTGAATCCAGAATGAATACAGCATTCCCACACGACACATTGTGAGCTTCTTTAGGTCTATCTCCTCCGCCCCAACCTCCGGCAGCAGCAACACAAGCCTCTCTTTCCCTATTATTTTTTACTTGGGGGGGGCTTCGGCGTATCCTAATAGATATGAAACGGTGGCCCTTGTATCTGATCATTGTGCTGGTTGTGTTGGCGATATTGGGTTACCTCCTTGTCAAATTGAATTCCTCCATCGACATCGCCGGCATTTGGAATAGAGATAATCAAACACAAAACACCCAGCGCGATGTCCGGAAGATACCGGACGTAGAAACTGCCCCCAAAGACGTCCTGGCCCTACGGCGAGAACACCAACTTAGAGCACTAACCGAACTGGAAGATGGAATAAAAATACAGGATGTGCCGAATGGAGTATACGGGTTCTCAATGTGCAACGTTGAATCACTACGTACTAAACGTGGCAACACATCCTCGTTAGAAATTCATAAACATCATGATGGAATTGTGTACTATGTCGGGTATGCCTCTGACGAGGACATAGAAAAATATCTGGCTCGTCCAAAAAACTTCCATATACTCACGTTCCCTCGCTCAGGGGACAAAGCCTCATCACTTTTCGAAATCCCCGTAGATTTCGTATCCAAGTGCGACGTGCGCCCATTTGGAGATGGTTATCTTTTTGATCTTTTCGTTACATCTATCCCCGAGTTGCAATCGTAACGGCCATTACCTGCACTCGCGACGGATACGTGACAGCGCCTGAGGAGCCATGATGCTCCCAAACCATTTATCTATCGGCTTGCTTTTCTTCGCCCCCACGGCATAGAATTTTGGTATGTAAGATGGAGGATTGTTATGCTGGCTATCCGATTAGTGGAGCTCATCGAGAAGCACTCTGAACGGCTTTCCCGCGAGCTCAGCGAGAAGGTTTGGAACTCCCCCCGGTGCAGCGATCTGCACAAAGTCCCGTCAGCCGAACTCGAAGCCCGCACCCATGAGATCTACCGCAACCTAAGTGACTGGCTGCTGAACAAGACCGAGGCCGAGCTAGAGCAGCGTTACACCGAGCTGGGGACACGCCGCTGCGAGCAGGGGGTGGCCTACAGCCACTTCCTTTGGGCCGTCACCTCAACCAAGGAGCACCTGCGGATCTTTGTCCAGCGCGAAGGCCTGTCTGATACCGCCATGGAACTACACGGGGAGCTGGAGCTGCTGTTCCTACTCGGCAAGTTCTTCGATCGCGCGCTGTACTATGCCGCCGTCGGTTACGAACGCGAACGCGAGCGTATAGGAGGGAGGCAAAAGAGGCGCAAGGGAGATAAATAGAGCACGTTCAAGACGTCTTTAACTACCTCATAATCGACATTGGCGCCATTAGACCGGCGCACGTCTGTCGAACCACACGCATCACCGACAACGATAGCAACTCGGTGGTGTCTTTTCATAATCATTCGTACATCAATCGTTCTGCTGAACCGAACGGAATCGCAGCTCGGTTCCAATACGCAGTTAGGCAGTCCCTTGAGGAAGCTGGCCGGCCCCTCTCGACTCACGGGTGTTTTCCTGCGCTGGATTGTAGCCCATACGTTTCAGTATTTTTACAATGACCGCGATCTCCCATATGGTGGAGACTGCAGCTTCGAAGGACTTGGATTCATACAGTATGGAGCGGCCGTTGATCATTCCCCGCATTCCAGGTTTGCCTCTTCGAGGTGTTTGACCATGTGCTCTACCCGGCTCTGGGTTGGCTTGTCCACCGTTACGGTTTCCAGGCCATACTCCTGCCCCCTGACCCACCGGACGATCGCAGCATCCACGAAGATGCTTTCCTGGTTCGGCAAGGTGACAGTTAACGGGCAGGTCTGCCCAACTTGCAGCGGCACATCACCGGAGAGCTTCCATCCGTTCACCGAGAAATTCCATACGGTGCCTAGGCCCTGAGAAGTACCAGCGTTATAGCTGACGGGGCACTGCACTGGGAAACGCCGATACGAGCGGATGATGAAGGGCATAGGGACCTCGCAAGAGTTTTAATTCTAGTAGATATACGTACGATGCGCAAGTCCAGTACCGAGGAAATGACGTTATACGGCATCTACAATAAGAGAGAGCGGCCAGCAATCTTAGCAATTCCTCTCATGCGAACCAGAGACGGAAATATGTTGAGCGCCTCATGGCACAACTGTGCACAGGAGTGCACTGACTGACGCCCAATGAATACAGCAGCTGCTGTTCATGCGAATCGCATAAAGATGGATCCGGATGCAGCCCGTCACGACATTTCGTAGAGTGATGACCCCATTTGTATGATGGGGGTCCTAGAAGACCACAGTGGTATCGTATTTGCTCATACCCGTCACCATCGATCGAGGTGCCATTAACCTCTTAAGGCTGTTAAGGGAATGCATATGGCTCTATCTGAGGTGTGGCGACGATTGCGGAATTTTCAGCGATGGAAAAAAGCAACCACCCCCATGTTACGCAATGCCGGTACCGGAGAGGTAATCCCCTTCTCCAGTGACAGCACACCCACGAAGGGGAAGTGGGTACTTCGCCGCCCGCTCACATTGCCAGAGAGCACGCTACCTCTTTTTCTCGAAGTTCCGCTAACTTCCGGTCTCACCGCTGTGAAGAAACATTCGGGGGTGCCCAACTTGCCACTCCATCAGATCAGACTCCAGCATAAAACAGGAACCCCACTCCCTCACCCACCCTCGCCACAGTCCGGTTAACTCTTTCCCTCGGAGGCAACCGCTCCTCATTCTCCACGGCAAAATGGAGTTGGGGCTTGCCACAAACATGCTCTCGTCGACCTCTAGGTTCTCCAGAACCTTGATCCCCGGCACACGTCGAAAAAACAGCACGGCTATCTCGCGGACTGGTCCACACAGACAGACAGACAGACACCGGGTGAAGACGCGGCAGGTTCTCGGGAATCTACTCCCGAGCCGCGTACAAATCTGGCATGAGGTGCAGGGGGCGATAGGCCTACCCGTACCAAGGGGAGGTAGCCGTCGGTAGGCTTTTCAACGGCGTAATCAACATTGAACGGTCTGGACTCACGCCCCCTTGCGTTTTGTGATGTAAAGCAGTATTAGACTCGACTACGAAGATTGCGGAATGGAACCACAAACGTATTAGATGAATGATTTACGCTACCATGGGGTTGATGGTCACGTCGGTAACACTCCGCTCATTCGCCTGCGCCGCCTTTCGGAACTGACTGGCTGCGAAATCCTCGGCAAGGCCGAATTCATGAACCCCGGCGGATCGGTGAAGGACCGTGCCGCGCTTGGTATCATCCTGGACGCGGAGGCCAGAGGGCTCCTGCGGCCAGACGGCACGATCGTCGAGGGCACGGCTGGAAACACCGGCATCGGCCTCACAGTCATCGGCCACGCTAGGGGGTACCATTCCGTCATCGTCATTCCCGAAACCCAGTCGCAGGAAAAAATACACCTTCTGCGCGCGCTTGGCGCGGAGGTACTCCCCGTGCCGGAGAAACCCTATTCCAATCCGGGCAACTACAACCATGTCGCCCGAAGGATGGCAGAGGAAAAGGGCTGGTTCTGGGCCAACCAGTTCGACAATACCGCCAACCGCCTCATCCACTACCGCACCACAGGCCCAGAGATCTGGGAGCAGACCGCTGGAAAGGTAAGTGCCTTTGTTTCCGCCGTCGGCACCGGCGGCACGCTGGGCGGAACCACGCTGTACCTCAAGGAGCGCAACCAGAAAATTTTCGTCGGCTGCGCCGACCCCTATGGTGCGGCTATGTGGTCGTGGTTCACCAACGGCAACACGGAGACGAACGACGGGGATTCCTTTGCTGAAGGCATCGGCCAGGGTCGCGTGACCAAAAACATCGAGGGCATTGCTGTGGACGGTGCGTGGCGCATTCCCGATCAAGACGCGCTCACCATCCTGTACCAACTCCTGCGCGAGGAAGGGCTTTTTCTCGGCCTGTCCTCCGGCATCAATGTCGCCGGCGCGGTGCGGCTGGCCCTTGAGCGTGGACCGGGCCAGACCATCGTGACAATCCTTTGCGACTCCGGCGCGAAGTATCAATCCAGAATCTTCAATCCAGAATGGCTTGCGGCAAACGGACTGAGGACAGATCTGCTCGTCGATACCCTTCTTGAGGCGTGAAACGGCGGTCCAGCTTCCGAAGGAATCCGACTTCGCACTATAGTCGACCTCCTACGGACGCAGCGTTTTCATCCTGTCCGGATTGGAATCCTGGACGCAGGACAATGGATGTTTATAGACCTGCTTCCCTCAAGAGCGGTGTAACAAATAGAGCGCAAAAGGCGGGCGAGCAAGGAGGACACAAACCAGACGACCGCTATGTCTTCCGGTGTGCGGACTGGCCGTCGGTCGGTTTCGGTTGAATGGTTGGCGAGGTGCGCATTTGCGCCTGGACGACATGACTTCGCGCCGGCACGCTTTGAGTGAGCCACACGTTCCCGCCGATGACCGACTCCTGGCCGATGGTGACGCGCCCCAAGATCGTGGCACCCGCGTAGATCACCACATCATCCTCCAAGATCGGATGGCGAGGCTCTCCCTTAATCAGATCGCCGTGCTCGCCTTCTGTGAACCGCTTGGCGCCAAGAGTCACAGCTTGATAGAGACGGACACGCTTTCCGATGATGCTGGTTTCCCCGATGACGACACCGGTCCCGTGATCGACAAAGAAGTGACTGCCGATCTCGGCAGCCGGGTGAATATCGATGCCGGTGGAGGAATGCGCGATTTCCGAGATCAACCGAGGGATTAGCGGCGCCTCCAAACGATGCAAGGCATGGGCAATACGATAGTAGATGACGGCATGCATGCCAGGATAGCAGAGAAGAACCTCCGAAGTGCTGGTGGCCGCAGGATCACCTTGGTAAGCGGCTTCTAAATCGGTGAAGAGCAACGCCCGGATCGCCGGAAGCTGGCCTGCGAATTCACTCGTAATTCTGCCCGCTCTTTCAGTAAGCGAGCGGTCGTCCTGTTCGTCCGCGTTGGACGTGAATACCAATCCTCTCCGGACTTGATCCTGCAAAAGAGGCAAGGTCTGATTCAAGGTGTGTCCGACAAAATAATCGATGTTCGTCTCGTTCAAATCTGCCCGGCCGTAGTGCATCGGAAACAGCGCGGCACATAGACCTTCCACAATGCCGAGTAGGGTTTTCCGCGATGGCAATTTCTGAATTCGTCCATGACGATTGATGTTGTGCGTGAGCTCACGTGAGGAGCGCAGCTCCGCGACGAGATGATCAAGGTTCCAATTAGTCGCCGAAGTTTCCTGTCGTCGCATCGTGTCGCCGTCCATGCCGTTCAGTGACGCCGGAAATCCTGCGGGACCCGGACTAGAATCTCGAACTCGTCACACTTGTTGTAAAACGCCAGCAACGGGCGGACGGTCCCTTCTAATCCGAATTGGCCTTCGCGGGGTTGATCGCAGGGGTGTTTAGACCTCACCGTTGCGATGCCGTGCCGATCCCAACGTCTGCCGACCTATTCGTTCCGAATACTATCCACTCTAAACAATAACACGCTGGCCTTGGTAGAAGCCAGAGCATCGGCCGTTGGTGGTCTGCTAGGCTGGATCGCTCATCTTCCTGAGCTGTGCCAGGTCAGATGCGACCCGCTCGCATGTTGGCGGGGACTGCGATACTCATTTTTGCGGGCAGTGGCACTTTCCTGGCGTTCATCATCTCGACGAATGCGGCTTTAGAAATGGACAGGTTCAGTCGTTCGTTCCATTGCTTTTCCTTGCCGATCGTCGATGACACCCGGCCGTTGTAATCGTGACCCGGATAGACGGTGGTGTCGTCTGGAAGAGCAAACAACTTCCGGCGTACCGAATCGAAGAGTGTCTCCGCCGAGCCACCCTGCAGGTCAGTACGGCCGTTGCCACCGATGAATAGGGTATCGCCAGTGAATACTGCGCCGGGCACTACGTAACTGGTGCAGCAGTCTGTATGCCCCGGCGTGGCGATCGCTTGAATAGATGTGTCGCCGACCAGCAGCGTTTCTCCATCAAAGAGAAATATATCCGCACCAATGACCACGCCTTTTGCAGAGCCACCATAGACGATCCGCGCACCAGTGCGCTCTTTGATTTGGGATGCACCCGTAATGTGGTCGGCATGAACGTGCGTTTCCAGGGCGAAGAGTAGTGTAAGGCCAAGGTCTCGAATGGTTTTGCAATCACGTTCGAGATTTTCTATGACTGCGTCAATAATCACGGCCTTGCCAGATCCACGGTCAGCCACGAGGTAGGTACGCGCTTCCGCGCGGTCATCGATGTCCTGTGCATTGTTGACATCCAACAAGACAGTGACGGTATAAGACTCACTCGTCCGCATGGCCCTACGTCCTCACTCAAGGGAATCCGGCGAACACCTGGAGAATTGATAAATGCTACGATCCTTGGAGGGCCGGCGCTCAGAATCGACAGTCTTTACGCGTGTCACGTAGTACTGGTGTCCCCAACGGGATTTGAACCCGTGTTACTGCCTTGAAAGGGCAATGTCCTAGGCCAGGCTAGACGATGGGGACAATACAGGGCTTACAAAAATGAGTGGGACTCTTACCATACTTCGGACTCATGTGTCACTAGAGGAGAGCGGGGGTTCGGAACATCCAGTCGCGTTTCTTCTCTGAATTCGGTAGGATGAGTTATTTCGGGAACATTGGCGCCTCGCCTGGTAAGAACTCAAGGAGCAGGATTCGATGAACAGACCTAGATTTGTATCCTATAGATCCATGATGCTCGTTGCCTGTAGCCTGATACTGGCAAGTTGTGCCCATGATACCTACCAAGAACGGGCGAACCTGATTAAGAATCATACAGAGGCGTTCTACGACAATCTGAAATCCAACCGGGTGGAATCCGCAATCCGAGACAATGAGCAGATTGAAGCGATGGCGAGCGAGATGGGAGACACTGTCAGGAAACGAGGCGCCCAACAGGGTAGCACGGCGGTCGAACGGGAGTTTGCCTTGATGAAGACCGCCAACGAAACAGCAGCCTCAAACTGGCTTGCAATGGGACAATACTTCGCCATCAAACGCCAGTACCCTCAAGCCCGCGCCACGTATCGCCGCGTGATTGACACCTATACGAATCCCTCAGACCGACCGCACCGTGAACAGGCCCTGCGCGCCTTACGGGATTTGGATATAATCGATTCACCCACCTCCACCCCGACCACTCCGTGAGCGCCGGCAGACTTCTGCGCTATTCTTCTCGAACACTTCTCTGCGGCTCCCTGCTGCTCAGTTCGGGCTGTGTCCATCGGATTCACGTCACCGCTGCGCCTCAGACTGTTTCACCAGTCACCATCGCTCAATCACTACAAGTCATAGTGCCATCTCTCGCACTGGAAGGAGCCGACCACAGGCAAGGCATCACCTTGCTTGAGTGGCCGGCAGAAGATCTACGTTCTGCCATCACCGACTATATCCGATCGCGCCAGACTTTTACTTCGGTAGGCGATAGACCGGCCGACCTCACTCTCACCGTCAAAAGCTGGCTGGCCATGCGATCCAGCGGCAACTACCATTATCGACTACGCCTGGAATCAACCCTGGGTCCTTCTGCGAAACCACCGGTCAAGTCCTATCTGGTAGAGAAAGAAACAATGGGATCGAGCGTGCGGTGGGTCACGGCTTCGGATCAGAGGCCCATTGTCGAAGCTGTCCAAGCCGCGATGGACGATCTGCTCGCTCAGATCGAGGCCGATCACCTTCTGTATCGAAAAGGACCGAGCTGAAGACGAACAGTGTTCGCAGAAGCGGAAAAGCTATTTTAGACAGTGCGTGGGTAAGCAGAGAATATTTCAGCAGGATGCCCAAACAAGGGGTAGCTCCTGGGCTCTGTTGGCCGAGGTAAGAGCGACGTCACCGGGCCTCTGTCGAAGGAAAATTAAAAGGTCCGGGACCGTCGAGTGAAGAGGCTCATCGTCAGACATCCGGCTGCCACGCCTGCCGCAAACATCGCTCCAACGATCCAACCGGAAGAGAAGCCCATTCTCCTCGGTTCACGACGTCGAAGTTCTCGACTCAAATTCGGCATATGGGATTCCGGCCCGAGCCATTCATCCTCTGATGATCGGGCTGAGCCTTTTTTAAAGAGAGTGGCTGTCCTTCCGTCACGCATGATTCCCCCCCCCTTCCCCACAATCCCGTCCATACTACAATCCAACCAATCTGACTACAGTAGCTGGAGAACAGGTCCTAGGCGGTACGAGAACCAATAAAGTTTTCCCACGTCTGATTGACCTGTGCGGTTGAAGCCGGTTCATATACCTGGCAATTAAGCCGTAGCGAACTATCACCGAACGAAGCCTTCAGATAATCACAGTGATGCGTCCGATCGGCACCGGCATGTTGATTGGGGCGAAAGTACTGACAGGACACGCACATCCGCGTGGCAGAAATCTCACCCTGGTCTTGGAGACTGCGGATCATCTTCACAAGCGACGTAAGGAGGACGACCTGCTCCGGTTCCGAGAGCGCCTCGGTCGCTGTCGCAAGCCGATCTGGCATGCGGGAGGAAGGCGTGGAGGCCCTATTCCCTTTGGCCGTCAACTGGGCTACCACGACCCGTCTGTCAGTCGTGTCATGACGCCGTCGGACCAACTGTTTCCGCTCAAGCGTCGCGATAACTTCTGACGCAGTCGGAAGCCTGACAGCCAACTCGTTTGCCACGGTAGACACTCGCGCCCGTTGCTCAGGCTTGGACCGAAGAAGAGTCAGAACCTGCCGTTGCAATGGTCCAAGGCCGGCTCGACCTTCACGTCGCCACGTTCGACTCTTCATCGCAAGGCCAATTTTTTCCAAGCCTGCGGCCAACTGAATGGTCAACGCAGCCGAATCCTGTACCGTTGTCGACTTTTTCTCCTTATTCAGCACACGCAGTTCTGCCATAGAAGCTCCTCGTGAAATACCAGTATTTTGCTAGTCTAGTGTGAGCAGGATGTCCTCGTCAAGCTTCCAGCGGCACGTTGACAACACAAAGCCATGCACGTCGTAGCAGAAGGACAAACCGGCTGGGGCTGACTGGCTCTCAGGATGGATCAGAGATCGAGCGGCACTCCTGAACATTCCGTATGTCCGAGGGAACCCTGCAACAACGACCCACAACCGACAGTACCCGACGAAATAGCCCGGCCAGCGAAGTCGCCATTTCATACAGGACTCGCCAGACATGAGAGAAAGGCGAGACTGATACAGCAAAGCTGTTCATGGATGAATGGGAATTAGTCTGTCTCAGCTAACAACGTTTGGATCAACTGTTCAGTCTCACGGTAGCCGCCTTCACCGATCCGTACATGGCGAATCACACCCTGTTTGTCGACAAAATACATCGCAGGCCAGTACCGATTGCCATAGCGATTCCATGTCGAGAAGTCATTGTCGATGGGGACCGGAAAGCGGATGTCGTGTTCTCGGATATATTGTTTCACCTTCGCAAGGTCTTGTTCGTAGGAGAATTCCGGCGAATGTACGCCGATGACGATGAACCCCTTGCCCGCATACTTCTGATACCATTGCTTCACGTAGGGTTCGACATTTCGGCAGTTGTAGCAGCCGAACGTCCAGAACTCGACCATCACCACCTTGCCCTTCAAGTCTGACAGATGCAATGGCGCGCTGTTCAGCCATGTCTCGTTCATAATCTCCGGCGCCTTCATGCCAACTCCCGCATTGGCTACGAACCAGGTCATGAGCACCCCGACAGTGCCGGAGTAGGTGGTACTGGACGATCAAGCAGCGCGCAGTTTGCCGATTTCCTGTGATTTTCTGGGGTCTACCTCTCGGTGTCTGACGTTTCATATCGCTCATGATGTCATGTAATCGATTTTGAGATAGGTTCTAGCCTATGATTCCGGGCCAACCCCGGATCTACTTGGCAATCGCAATCGCCGGGGTCGGGTACCTTGTGAGATCCGTCACCGTCATTTGAAACAGGTTCGACAGGACTGCAAAGGCCTCTTGATTCCAACTCGGAACCATGCCCTGGCTCACGGGATACTTGCGGATCGAATAGTAGCGGCCATCGAACAGCACTGAAAATTCAAAGTCACCGGGCTTCGAATCGGACTCTTCGATTTCGAGCGTCCTGGCGGGATTCCTGACCACAGTTTTGGTGCGTGGATCGGGGGACACCATCATTTCGAGTTCTTCTTCGATACTCTTGGCTACGAACCCGATAATCGCGTTCATACTGCGAAGCAGGATCGACCCGTGCAGCGGGTACTCGCCTCCCGGAAAGCCTGGGCGAATATCCACGAGTACGGAGTCCAGAGGCACACGTTGCGCCTCCTCGTGGAGCAATCGGCGCTCGTCGTTTGAAAGGCGGGCCGGATCGTAATTGGCGATCAATAGTCGGCCCACCGCTTTTCGACGAACCGTGTGAATCTTCCCCTCGCTGTCCCCTTCCCAACGAAATCCCTTTTCCAGGGCCGCCACGACTTCGTCCGGATTCGGCGGACGATTTGTTCGGACCGCGTGGCTCTCCTCGAAGAGTATCGGCCCGACATAGAGTTTTCGCTCCGCATCCAATCCGGCCAAATGCAGGAGGCGACGACGAAATTCTTGGTACCCTTCTCCTTGCGAAGGCGCGTTAAACAAGACGATGGGGCCGCGCTCATCGTCGATCGCAATCCCCCGCGCCATGAGGCGCAGGACCATGTTGATATCGTAGCCTTGTCGGACAAGGAACTCGAACTTGGCCTCGTCGAGCGATCGCAGGACTCGTTTGGTAAATTCTTCACCGGTAACCGGTATGATCGTGATCGTGGGATTCTCGGCGATGCTGGCGCTATATTCGAGATTCAGGGGCCGATCTCTCGAGTCAGTAACAGGTCCAAAACCGCCACGAATTCCTGCGCTCGTGCGGAAATCAAACGTGGCCGCGACGCTGGAAACCGCCGTGAAATGCACCGGACGATGGTGCCGCGCGCGTGCGATGTTCAAGAGCAAGAGATCCGCTTCAACGTAGCTCACCGTCCGGTCGTACTCGATCACCGCCCGATGAATGGCAATCGGCGACAGGCAACCAGAAAGGCTTATGAGCAGGGCCGGTCCAAACATCCCCAGGATGGTCAAACGAGTCGCCCAGCAAGGCCGCAGCGAGTGAAGACCCGAGGCGTACTTTTTAGGGTACGTTGAGGGTCTGAACGATGCGAGAACGCAGCTGGCGGCTTGTTTCACCATCCTGATTAGATTCCCGCGTACCACTCATACCCTTGGTCATCCTCCCAATACCCGCCCTTCCCGCCTCTAATACCGGAAAAGGTCTCCACCAGCTCAATCATCGTCACATACTTCGCCTGTTTGTACCCAAGTTGGCGTTCAAAACGGAGGCGAATCGGCGCGCCATGGGGAACATCCAACGGAGCACCATTCAACTCGTAAGCCAGGATCGTTTGCGGGTGGAAGCAGTCGGCCAGGGTCATGCTCTCGTAGTACGGCACCCCTTCTTCATCCACATCGGCACAATAGAAGACCGCGTATCGGGCAGTCGGCAATGGTTGAACCTCGCGCATGAGGTCACCGAGCGGGACTCCCGTCCACTTGCCGATGGCACTCCAGCCTTCGACACAGTCATGCCGGGTAATTTGTGTCCGTGATGGCAACTCTTTCAGTGCTGCAAGCGACCAACTCGTGGGGGTCTGAACTAAACCGCCGACCATGACCGTCCATTTGGCAAACTTCTGCGCAACGTGTTCGGCATACTCACCAGTGCCGGGATCGGTGTTCCCGTTCGCCGGAAATACCTTTGAGATGTCGCCCTCTCCATATTCTTTCGCCAGGGCGTCGGCCGGCGTCACCGCCCGTTGTGCCCGTTCGGTCAGTTTCTCGGCCTGACTCAAGATGGAGGGGAACCAACTGCTCTGCGACAAATTATCACAGCCGGCGAGGGTTACGAGACTCGCAGCGCCCAATGTCCCCTTCAGAAACTGCCTGCGTTCCATTGCGCGTTTATGTGGAACCATGGTGCCTCCTCAATGTGTCGAGCGATGCTAGGCAAGCGCTAGACGCCTTTCCCGCAGAATGTTCAAAGCAGCAGTCCAGCAAGGCCGCAGCGAGTGAAGACCCGGAGGCGTACCCTCTGGGGTACGTTGAGGGTCTGAACGATGCGAGAACGACGCTGGCGGCTGCTTTGAACATCCTGCTAGGCTTCATGGCTCGCTCCTTCACGCTCGTGCTTCACGACAAACCATCCCGTCACCATCGACCGCATGTTATTAAAGAACCCTGTCAAGAAGACTTCCGCTACGTGGACGATAATAAAAGCGACGAATGAAAAACAGGCAACGAAATGGATCGTCCTCGCCGCCTGCCGCCCGCCGAATATCGTGAGCAGCCAGGGGACCGCCGCATCGATCGTCGGCGACATCGCAAGGCCCGTCAGCACGATCAACGGCGCCACCACGAACAGAATCACGACATAGGCGAGTTTTTGCAGCACGTTGTACCGCTTGGCCTCCTCACCTTGGGGATGCCGCAGGACAATGTGGTCTTTGACGGCCTTGCCGATACCACGCAGGTCTTCGCCGGTCGGAGCCAGATCGCGAGCCGCATGCCGACTGATCAATGCATAAGCCGTGAAAAACAACCCATTGATGACGAGGAGCCACGCGAAGAACAGGTGCCACTGCCGTCCCATCGCCAGAATTTTGGCGCTCGGAATGGTCGCCCAGGCAGGGAAGGCTCGGCGCTTGCCATCCGAATAGCCGAGCACTCCTGTTGTGTCGAACTTATAGCCCAGAATGGTCGTGATGCCGCGCATCTCGCCGCTCTCGGTTTTTTCAGGACGGATCGAGATCAACGGCCGATCGCGATCGGATCGATCGCCCCAATAGAGAGCCGGATGGGCATTGAAAATTTGGAGCCCGCTCATAATCAGGATGATAAGAATGGGGACATTGAGCCAATGGCTGATCCTTACTGGTAACCGATGGCGATAGACCCTCTCGATCGCCGGAGATGAGGCAGGTCGTGCAGCCAACGCGTCATCCTGGTTTGCGGTAAGATCGACTGAGTCAGATTGATCTGTGGATGGGAACTGGTCGGCCTTCATCGCCGGCCCAGAAACGGGCTCTTCCTCCCGGCCTATACTTGTTCCGGCTTCTTCGTGAATGAGCGCGGTCATGATCGTATCTCCTCTGGCTGTGGACCACCTGTCTGCTCCTTAGTCGACGCCCGGCCTCGATTCTTACAAGGCCGGTGAGGTGCAGAAACAGAACGGCCTGCGATCAGTGTCGAACCGACCACAGGCCGAGAGGATCAAACAAGAGACCGGATAAACTCCTACTTCCCCATAGCTCCCTTCATCTCGCCCATTTCCCCCTTCATGCTTTTCATTTCCCCTTTCATCTCATCATGCTTACCTTTCATTTCCCCCTTCATCTCATCATGCTTGCCCTTCATCTCGCCCTTCATTCCCTTCATCTCACCCTTCATTTCGCCCTTCATCTCGCCCGTTTCCCCCTTCATACCTTTCATCTCACCCTTCATCTCGCCCATCATTTCCCCCTTCATCTTCCCCATATCTTCGGCAAATGAAAGGGAGCTGAAACCCGCCACACACATGACTGCAATGACCGACAGCATAATCTTTTTCATCACAAACCTCCTAGTGTAGTAGTAGTGGATAAATACCCTTGTACAGCCTGAGCCCTCCGAACATTCATGTCAACACAGCATCCGATGAGCCCACCGGGATAATTGGTCACAGTCATGTCCTTTAGTCGTACGCAACATTCACAAAAACCTTAATTGCGTTGCGTTCCTTCGTCAGCGTCTGCATCATTTCCTGATAGTTCTCCAGCCCTGTCACCGGATGAGTCAGCAACTTCGGGAGCCAGCCAGGGAACTCCAGCTCGGCTCGCGCAAAGTCGTACACGCCTGTTTCAAAGTATTCGCGATTGGCATTGACAGTCCCAACAACCAGCTTGTTTCCGAGCACGAAGTCCAGATTGATTTTGTCCGCCGGGACTGCATGTTCACGGTCGCCTCCCGTCACGCTCGCCAACACCAGCACGCCGTTCTTGCCGAGACATTCCATGGCCTCGAACACCACAGGAGAATAGCCGGTCGCTTCGAACATGAGATCGAACGGGCCAAAACGTTTCGCCGCTTCTCGGATCGACAGATCGTTCGTCGAGATGTACCGCACACCCAATTCCTCCAGAAGATCGAGATTGCGTGACGGCCTACTCTCTTTCCCGAAACTGGTGACCTCGAAGCCCTTCATCTTCAGCGAGAGGGCCGCGAGCAATCCCACAGTTCCTGCCCCCAGCACCGCCGCTTTCTTCGGTCGCCAGACCTTGAACCGTCGCTGCGCTTCATAGGCCTGGATGATGCCTTTTTCAATGATCGAGGTCGGCTCAAGCAGAACAGCCACATCCTTGAGCCCTTTCGGAATTTTGACCAGATATTCCGGATCATCCACAAACAGCTCGGTCAGGTAGCCGTGACGGAGGTTGATCCCCCGCTCGTAGTAGACATCCTCGCTGGTCATGTCGTACTGGCCTATCTGGTCGTAGAAGCTGCCGCCTGGGCGCCGCACTGTCGGGACCACATAATCGCCTGGCACGAACTCTGTGACGTTGGGGCCGACTTCCAGCACCCGCCCAAAACACTCATGGCCGATCACGAGAAAATCGTAACCTGGCGGAGCCTGGCCATATTCGGCGGCGTTGATTTCTCTGTCAGTGCCATCCACCCCGACGCGCAGCACTTGCACCAACACGCCTCTTCCATTGGGGATTTCGTGGACCAATGGCTTGGGCAGTTCCGCCAGATGGATTGAGTTGGGTTTTCCCGGGAGCACAGCTATGGCTCGCATCGTATGTTCTCCTATCGTTATCTACCGGTCTGTTTTATTTATCGTGACTTATGACTCATACCTGAGAGCGCTTCGCCCAGCGTCCAAATCGATGCTCCCAACAGTGCCAGGTCCTTCAATAAGAATTGTCCCGGCGCGACCGACAGGGCGGGGAACCCACCCAAGCTAGCCTCCCACACAGGTGGCGTGGACAGCATGAAACTGAGAGTGCCCAGGAACAGCACCGCGCCCAGCGCACTGCCTACTGCTGAGATTTTTGCGGAGACAGGCCTAACTGCAATCATCACGGCGATGGCAATTTCCAATACACCGAGCCAGTTCGAGAAGGCCTGCACGCTGAAGATGTTGTAGAGCCAACTCATCAAGGGACTATTAGCGACCAACGGTTGAATGCCGCTCGCTTCGTAGGCGGAAAACTTCATTGCCCCGATCCAGGCAAAGATCACTACCAGTCCATAGCGGGTCATGAACGTTCCCAGAGCCTGCAGTTTCTCGCTCAAAGTGGTATCGGTATCACTCTCGATCGGTATCGTAGCGGTGGCTGTCCTGATCATGGCAAATTTCCTTTATTGATTTGGATGAAGATTGTGGCGATTAAGTCTCTCTTGGCTACAAGTTGCTTTTTGCTGCTATCATGTAGTCGCCCGAGTCCGCCCGACCTTACATGCAATTCTACTGACGTATCCGAAAGGCCATGCCATAACTCCCCACCGCCAGTGAGCCTAACCCTTCTCTCACTATTCTCGCTTTCCGGGCGAACTGAGCGTACGGCCGACACGGCGGCCACCCTGTGCCGGCCGAGTTCTTGGATCTTCCAACAACCAGTACAAGACGTTGTCAGCAAATGCGTCATCCTGGGTGAGCCCCAGATGATCCGAGAACAAAAATAGGACGGATGACCAATCGATCGGCGAGACCAACTGAGGGCGCCACTCGCCTCCCACTCGTTCATCAAGCAGTGCACTTGAGCGCAATACGGTGCCATCACCCGCTCCATATTCGATGATTTTGAATTGACCGGTCTTACGATCAACCGAAGCCCGCCGGGGCGTGTCCACCGCATCTCCGGCAACGAGAAACACGTCGACCCCGGAGGGCAAGCGGGCCGGCTGATCCATTGCCTCGTGAAACGCCTTGGTTCTTCGAAGAATCGTGGTCTGTAGCGCCATCGCGACGCGCCGACGCTCTTCGTCATCGCCGACCTGAGGCAACACCGAGTGCAGAAACTCGACATTCCGTCTCTCCCGGGACGCGAGTCCCCATTCATACCGCTCCCACAGCGCAGGATCGTACAGATTGGGGGCGGGTGCAGATTCATCGCCGCCCCAGACGATCGCCCCATGTCGGAGGCGTGGAAGCAACTCATAGAGCGCGGGAAACGTGCCCAGAAGAGCCGCCTGGTAGTACGGAAGGATCGGGCGGCCTACGTCAAATCCTTCAATGAGCTGGGTCAAGGCGTTGATGGATCCGGCATTGGGCGGTCCGACGAGGATCAGGCGATCAACATAGTCGGCTCCCGCCCACGTGACGACGGCATCTTGGCCGTCTGCGGGCAAATCCGCGTCGCCGTACATCAGAAAATACCGTGCGACGAGACCACCCATCGAATGGGCGACGATATCGAATTTCACCGCGGCCTTTTCGATGCCGTAACGGTCCTTGTAGGCTTGTTGAACGTAGGCGCGTTTCTCTTCGATAAACCTCTTCAACCGTTTTGCGCTCTCTACGTTGTCACGCCGCCAGTCATAGTCGAATTGGAAACAGGTGAAGTGGTCGTTGCCATAGTCGATGGCGTGAAGTCCCAGCGCTTCGTCCCTGTATCCGCCAGCGCCCAGCGTCGTCAATATTCCTGCATAGGCGCGAATATTGAGTGGAACGCCGAACAGATTGACATGGACTTTGTCCAACACGCCGTTCGGTTCAACCCCGTCTCGTAGCTCACTTAGCTGCCGCTCCCCCTCGACGGGGAGCGAAATCAGCCGGGCGCCTTCAGCTGTGGTTGGATCGACAGATTCTGGTTCAAAGGCGCCCCACACCGTGCGTTGAGAGTCGCGATCGAAGAGTTTGCTGCCTAAGATGCCGGGAATCACAATCACAGGATTACGGTCCGGCATGTGATATTGAGCAGACTTCTCGTAGATGATTTTGACATCTGCTTCGTGCTTGCCAAATGACACACATCCCGTGGAGCCGATGGCGAGGCACACCATCACGATGCCGCAGCAAAATACTCGCCTCGTAGCATTCGTCGACTGATCGAGTCCGCACCTGGTGGCCTGTATCATTGTCTGACTCCCACAGTTTCGTTGTCGGATTATGGCCATTCAGCGGTAACGTTGCCGGCGCAGTGCCCAGCCGGAAGCGTTGTACCCTCTACCATGAAAGGCGAGCCGCCTATAGTTGAACCTTTCCCCAGAAGGCTCGGTGCGCAATGACCTGATAGGCGATGATCAGAACGAAGCCGATGAGAAACCACCAGAGCCCGACCTGCATTCCGTAGGCGCCTGCAGTCGCGTTTGTGACGGTCAAGCTGTATGCCGGCTCGCTCGTCGTGATCAGGATATTCGGATAAGACCCCCAGGCCGTACTGGCCAACATCGCCAGAATCATAAGACTCGTCGCATAGAATGCTCCTGCATCGCGATCGCGTCTTCGCAATCCAAGCGCCGCCACTAGAGCAACCAAGCCGATGACGGGGAAGGCGTACCCGATCGGATGAGCATCATAGTTGAGACGGAAAGAGGGCTGCGCAAAGGGAACTGCCGTCAGCGCCAGTCCGACCAGGACCACCGCCGCCGCCCCTGTCAGCCAGGCCGCGCGGCGGGCTTGTCCGCGCAACTGGCCCTCTGTTTTCATCGCCAGATAGTTGGCGCCGTGGAATGCAAGGGTCGCCGCGCTCGTGACTCCGATGAGGACCGTGAACCAATTGAGAATTCCCGGATTCGGTCCCATCATGAAGTCGGCCCAGAGTGCCATGAAGAAATAGCCGTCTTGATTGAGCGGGACGCCGCGAATGAGATTGCCGAGCGTTGCGCCGAACACGACGGCCAGCAACGTACTGGCTCCGGCAAATGCCGCGTCCCAGAACTGTCGCCACAAGACATGAGCCAGGTGCGAGCGCAGTTCGAGCGCAAGCCCACGGACGATCAACAACCACAACACGATGGTGAGGGCCAGGTAAAAACCGCTGAACCCCGCAGCATAGGCTTTCGGAAAGGCAAAAAAGAGCAAGCCGCCCGCGGCAATCAACCACACTTCATTACCGTTCCACACCGGTCCGATTGCGGCCAAGGCCGTGCGCCGGTCCACTTCAGTCCGTGCGACGAACCGATAGATGATGCCCAGGCCGAAGTCGAATCCGTCGAGGACGACATAGATTGCCAGCATCAACGTGAGGGCGCAGTACCAAAATGTTTCCATCATGCCTGCTCCGGCGACCGCGAATGTCCTGACGGTCCATGGCGGATGGTTTCCCCAATCAGAAATAGAAAGAGCAGCCCTAGTACCAGATAGAGCCCCAGAAAACCGAGCAAGGTAAACAGCGCATTGCCAGAATGGACGAGTGGTGAAGCCCCGTCTGCCGTGCGCAACAAACCGTAGACGAGCCAGGGCTGACGTCCTATTTCGGCCGTCATCCAGCCGGCAGTCGTCGCGATATAGGGAAACGGCGCAGACAGCATGAGTAGCCAAAGCAGCCAATTCGCGGTAAACAAACGCCCCCGCCAGAGCCAGAGGAACGCCAATCCCATAAGAGACACAAGTATGGTTCCAAGACCAACCATGACATGGTACGAGTAATAGAGCAGCGGCAAATTGTCCGGCCAGTCCTCGCGTGGGAAGGCATCAAGCCCTTTCACCTCGGCGTAGAGCTCGTCATAGACCACGACACTGAGCGCATCCGGAATGATCAGCGGATTATCGATCGTCATCGTCTCGGTATTCGGCTGGCCGATCAGGAGTAAGCCTGCACCGCGCTCGGTCTTGAACAAGCCTTCAAAGGCCGCGCCCTTGATCGGCTGGTGCTCGAACACCTGCCGGGCATTCCCGTGGCCTGTAGGAAATCCCATCAGCACGGCGGCGATAGCCCCCGCCACGACGCCGGTTCGGAGGAAGGTTTTGGCATACTTAATGTGCTGCTCCGAGAGCAGATAGTAGGCGCCCAGCGCCGCCATGACGAATGAAGCCGTGACCACCGCCGCCGTCATATTGTGCGTGTACTGCCAGAAGAGCCAGGGATTGGTGAGGAGGCTGGAGAGACTGTCTACAAACAGGCGACCATCGGGGGCAACCGTGTAGGCAACGGGATGCTGCATCCACGCGTTGGTCGCCAGAATGAAATAGCCCGAGAGCCAGGAACCAATAAAGAGCATCAGCGCAGCGAACCATTGCACGCGCTGACTGAATCGTTTCTCGCCGAACAGCAAGATGCCGAGGAACGACGATTCCAGAAAGAAGGCGAGCATGCCTTCCATAGCCAGCACTTGCCCGATGACTCCGCCGGCAAAGTTGGAAAACTTCGCCCAGTTGGTGCCGAACTGAAATTCCAATGGAATGCCGGTGACGACACCGAAGGCAAAGCTCAAGGCAAAGACCTTTGTCCAGAAACGCGCGACTTGGTGGTAATGGTCATCGCCGGTAAGGAGAGCCCTGCTTCTCAGATAGAGCAACAGCAGAGCCAGCCCCATCGTCAACTGAGGAAAGAGATAGTGAAATGTGCAGGTGAAAGCGAATTGCAGACGGTCGTAAATCAACGCACTCGCCATGCGGCACCCAAATGATAGATCAAGACACAGGAGGATCTGTGCCCCATGGGGCTATGTCGTCCGAGACAACGGAACTTACAGATCTGGCAAGTTCCACCAGCCTTGCATGGCGTGCTTCGGGAATATCGGACGAATGCTTTTCACGCGGAAAAACGGAATGGATAACGCGTTCCCATCCTGGACAGCCCCGGGCAAAGCTCCCATGCCTGGGAGAGTGCTCTAGCTGGCGAGACGGGCGGCGAACTGCTGTTTCAGACGGAGATGATTCGTGGGCGATGGATAGAGTTTGGGAAGATTGCCCAGCGCAGTGGATACAAGATCGATCTGTTGCACATAAGTACGGCAGTGGGTGCAGGAAACAAGATGCAGCCCGACTCGAACTTTGGTCAAGATGGAAATGTTGTCGTCCAAGTACTCAGAAGCACAGTCTGTAACCTCGCGGCAGGTGACTCCGGTGTGGACCCACGGTGCAGGATGGTTCTTCATGAGGAGTGTCCATCGATTGAGACTTCACCCCTGAGTCCCCCCGATCATCGATTTCTTACAGCGCCTCCCTGCTAGGGTAGCTTCTAGGCTGAAGGCTCGAGACTGACGGTTTCCAACTTCAGCCTCAATCTTATCATCCGAGGGCCGTTTCCACTGCCACTCTCACTCGCTCTCGCGCCCGGTGAAGCCTGACATAGAGGTTGGTTTCCGTAATCTTCAACATCTCGCAGACTTCCTTGGCCTCAACCCCTTCCACATCGCGGAGAACGAGCACCTCCTTCAAGGTCGCCGGCAAGGATTCGATCGCCCGCTGCATCGCATTGACCGCTTGCTGGCTGGCCAGCAGTGTCTCCGGTGTCCGTTCGTCCCAGGGCTGCGGGGGGAAGGCCCAGTGACCGGCCCACTCGCCGCTCTGCTGGAAGCGGGAGGGATCGACTGCTTCATCGTTGTCGTCATCGTAGGACGCGAAGGCCGAGAAGGTCGTATGGCGCTTCTCGCGAACGCCGCGATCCTTGGCCTTATGGATCAAAATCCCGCAGATCCAGGTACGAAGGGATGAACGGCCTTCGAACCGATCGAGACTTTCAATCACGGCCATCCAGGTGTCCTGGACCACTTCCTCAGCCACTTCCCGATCTGCCACGTAGCCCATCGCCATTCGGATGAGCGCGCTGTGGTGCTGGTTGACCAATTCGTCGAAGGCCCCTTCGTCACCGCGCTTGAGTCTCGCGATGACTGTGTCCTCGGCCTTCGTCAGGCTGGATGACTTGACTGCCGGCGCTTTCCAGTTCATGGAAGGGCTGTAATCAATGGACTCTGTGTAGGTGATGGCATCTGCATTCATGACCGGCCTCCAATCTGCAGCAACTCCGTGATAAAACCGGGTGCGCTCATGAGATTGACTTGTGTTTGGGGAAGGTTATTCAAAACCTCAACCCCCCTGGCATCGATGAAATCGACATGGGAACAATCCAGATGCACGGCTTTCTCCTGCCTGAGATAGGCGCGGCACTCTCCATCCAGGAGAACAGCCCATTCATCCGTGATTTTTCCTTCGAGCTTGATGAGCACGTCGCGCCTGCTTTCTTGAATCATCGTAATCTTGAGCATCATCTCCATCGCTCCTTAGTGTTCGTCTGTCGACCGGGTATTCAGCAACAGTGATGCCAGGCGAACTACGTAGAGAGCAGGTCAGCATAAGTAGTTGATATGGAATGACAAGATGGGGATTTTGCAAGAAGGCGACAGGGGTCATAGGCGGAGATCAATTCCCAAAATATTGGGATCGTCCCAATTAGTTGGAAGCATCCAATAGGAAACGAGCTGAAAGCTGATGGTTAGTAACGTTTGGCAGGAAACGATTCAATGAACGAGGGGTGTAGCTACTCTGGCACGCGCTTCACGAACGACACTTCACGTCTCACGTCTCCAGTTTCACGCGTTCGATGCCGAGTTTTTTCATCCTTGCCTCGAGGGTCGTGGGGTTCAGGCCGAGGATTTTGGCTGCGCCCTTTTCGCCGCTCACTCGCCAGTTCGTCTGATCGAGAATGTCGACGATATGGTGACGCTCCACCTCTTCGAGCGTCAGAGCCTTCCTCTCTCCAGTCTTGCTGGCTGATGCTGAAAGCCAGTCGATCGGTTCCAACTCCGGCCCCTCGCTCAAAATCACTGCACGTTCGATCACATGCTCCAGTTCGCGAATGTTCCCCGGCCAAGGGTAGCGCTGAAGCGTCGACATCATCCGCTCGGGAATCCGATCGATCTTCTTGCCGAGATCCGTCGCAAACTTGCGCACGAAAAATTGTGCCAACAGCGGAATATCACTCTCACGCTCGCGCAACGCAGGAAGGTGAATTGGAAACACGTTCAATCGGTAGTAGAGGTCCGGGCGATAGTGGCCGGTCTTAGAAAGCTGTTCGAGATTCCGGTTCGTTGCCGCAATGACCCGCACGTTCACCTTGAACGTCTGCGTCCCGCCCACCCGCTCGAATTCTCCCTCTTGAAGCACGCGCAACAGTTTCGATTGCAGATCGAGCGGGAGTTCCCCGATCTCGTCGAGAAAAATAGTCCCCTTGTCGGCCAGTTCAAAACGGCCCATCTTTTTCGTCAGCGCGCCGGTAAACGCGCCTTTCTCGTGACCGAACAGCTCGCTTTCGATCAAACCGGCTGGAATGGCTGCACAATTGACTTTGACGAGAGGGCGGCCCTTCCGCGGACTTAAGTTATGGATCGCCCGCGCGATCAACTCCTTGCCGGTCCCGGTTTCCCCTGTGATCAACACGGTCGAATCGGTCGGGGCAACCCGTTCCACATTCTTCAGCACCTTTTTCAGCGAGGTCGAGCCGCCTATCAATTCTTCGAAATTGTGCGTGAGTTTAATTTCTTCCTGCAGATAGACATTCTGCGCTTCAAGCCGGGCCTTCTCCTGCTCCATCAAGACCTGCTCAGTGATGTCGATAAACATCGTGCGGGTATAGGTGCCTGAGGGGTCTGGCCGTGACCACCACTTCATCCAGAGCGGCTTGCCGTTGTCCTTACGGCGCAGTTCGAGCACGACGCCGCTGGTATCGATGCCCTTACCGACGGAGGCGAACGCTTCCTTCAAGCGTCGTTGTGCGTCGGGTGTATTGGGAACGAAATCCCTACCGTAGAGGCCGTCGACCTGATCCGCCGTAATGCCGAGGGATTTCATCGCCGTGCGGTTGACGCGAAGCAACTTTGAATCGAGCCCCTCGTAGACGTAAGCAATCGGCGCTTCGTCGAACAGGTCGCGCAACCGCTCCTCGTTGTCTTTCAGTACAATTTCCATGTGCAGCCGCTCTAGTTCGGCGCCGGCCCGCGCACTGAAGATCTTAAATACAGACAGATCGAGTTGCTCGAGCGCCATCGGCTTTCGGTCCATGACTGCCAGATGCCCCAGCACCTCCCCGCTCACGCTCGTCACCGGAATCGCCAGATAACTCTGCACGCCGAGCTTTTCCAGATCCTCTCTGTGGAGCGGAAAACGATCGGCGACCTTGTCCTCGCAATGATAGATCTCCCCGGCCAGTACCCTTTCGCAGGGCGTATGGGCGATGGCATACTCAAAATTGTCTTTCAGCCGATCGCCGGCCCAGAAAGCCAGAGTCCGCACCTTGGTCCGGTCCATACAAAATTCCGACACGAACGCATATTCGACACCGAGGGCCCTTGCCAGGTTCTTCACGAGGGAATGGAAAAATCCCACACCCACGGCAGGTGCCGTGCCTTCAAAGATGGCTCTGAGCGTCAAGTTACTCTTGTGCATCGTCTCTTCATAGTACAGCCGTTCGAACTCCGCACCGGCTCTCGCGGCAAAGATACCGAGCACCGACATAACCAGCTCCTTGTCGGGCATCAGATGGCAGTCCATCACAGCCAGATGTCCAAGCACCTTGCCCGATGTGCTCACAACCGGAACGCCGCAGTAGCTCTCCACCTCGATATCCTGAATCAACTGCACGTGTGGATAGAGTGCTCGAAGTTTGCTCGGATGGTGCACGCAATTCCGCTTGAGGACGGTCTCGCAGGGGCCCTGCGCCGGGACGTCGAACGGCGAGAGTACCTGGCCCTTCCCCCAACCGGCACGCGAACGAAAGGTCTGGCCGTTGTCACCGAGTTCGGAAATGTAGGCGTAATCCACGCCAAGGGCTGTTGCCAGGCTCTTGACGAGCGAGCGGAAAAAATTGGTTCCCACCTCGGTCGCCGTCCCTTCCGCGATGGCGCGAAGCGTGGCCTCGCGTTGCTGGAGGGACGTTTCAAGCACTTGACGGTAAATTTCGACGCCAGCCCGTTCGCCGAACAGTTTGAACACCTCGATTTCATCGGAGGTCAGGGTCATCGGTTTGATATCCATCGCGACCAAATGGCCTAGGACCTGGCCTTTCGGATCTTTCAGCGGGACAGCTAAATAGCTTGTGACACCCAACGTCACCAGATCCTGATCATGCGGGAAAAGTTGCTGGACATCTTGCGCATAATGGCAGGTTTCGCCCTGGATCACCTTCGTGCAAGGCGTGCCATCGAGACTGTACTCCATTTGATCAAGGTAGCCGTCGCCTTTCCAGAAGGCGAGCGTGCGAATGCGTGATTCTGGAAGGAGATAGCCGACGAAGGCGTAACGAATGCCCAAGGCCGCAGCCACGTGCTTGACGAGTTCGCGGAGAAAGTCTCCGCCGGTCGAGGCCACAGTGCCTTCGACGAGCGAACGGAGAAACTCGTCGGCCTTGTATCGCGCACCAAGCACCGGATCTTGCCGGAACGTGCCCTCTTCCAGGCTTTTGCGAGTCCGGCGTAATTCCAACTCGGTGAGAACCTCATGGGCCAGCACCCGCAGTGCGTCGCCCTGCTCTTTGGTGAGTTGGCGCGGGATGCGGTCAAGCACACAGAGCATGCCGAGGGTATGGCCCTCCGTCGTCTTCAATGGCATATCGGCGTAAAAGCGAACCTGAGCATCCCCGATGACCATCGGTTTCGAAGCGAATTGCTCGCCCTGCATCGTATCCGGCACGATACACAGATCGGTGTGGCGAAGGGCCTGGTGGCAAAGTCCCGGCGAGTCTAGCGCCTCGCCGTCGGTGAACCCGATTTTCGATTTATAGAACAGCCGCTCACGGTCGATAAATGTAATCGCCGCATAGGGAGTCCCGCAGATCTGCGCGGCTAATTTGGCCAGTCGATCGAAGGCAGGATCTGGCTGGGTATCGAGGATCTCGTAGGCGTGGAGCGCGTCTAACCGTTTCGGATCGTCCAGCGTGGTCGTGTCTTGTGCCATGCCGACCTTTCCCGTCAATACTAGCCTACGTTCTGTTACGTACTGGGGAATAGCAGGGCCGAGTATGGAAGTCTAGCACTCTTGTCTAGAATCCTGCAATACGGCTATTGATGGAAAAGAAATCTACGGCATCTCGTTACGAAACTATCTGTTAACAGGAAAGACACTGGGGCAGAGGTTACTCTTTGTAAATTTTCCGATCGTGCAACGGCTGGATAGGGCGGGCATTCTGGCCGATGATCGAAGTGAGCTGCGCGATTTGTTGAGTGGACATGGAGATCGGGTCGCGTAAGATAATCCACTGGACACCTTCGGTACAGGGTGGCGTAGTCAACGATCCGTGATAGGAGAAATGGTGGCTGTTGGAGGGGATGAGGTCTTGGGGATTGAACTGGTGCTCTGAACCTACCTCTCCCGCTTTCATCGGAAGCATGGCCCAGAGTTCCGCGAGTGACCGATTCGGTGAGCCAGTTTCGACGAATACCCCAATCACGACCACATGCCCCTTCCGGTCTTGGTGCACCAAGTGGATCTCCATCGGGTAGGTCCGCCCATCGACTTGATGCTCGCTCGGATCATGGAAATGAAATTGGCGTAGAAAATAGGTTCGACCGTTGAGGTGCAATTCATTTCCAGACAGCACATTCACTTGGATGGTATGGCCGTTGTCCAGCGCCTGCACAGGACCTGATCGATATTGGAAGACCAACCGCTCCTGTTGCTGTGCGTGGCTCGGCATCGAGATGTTGACCGGCGATTGGTGTGAGCCTGCCTCGCAGGCCATGTAAGCCGAGCTTCTCATGCCCCAGTGAGCAGCGCCCTCCTCGCCTTCATAGCCCCAGTGGGACAGCGCATGTTCGTCTGCCGCCCACCCGTCACCTATGCCACCGATCAGAAACAAGATCATCAACAGAAGGCGAGACATCATGCTTCCACCTCGGAAGAGCGTTATGGGTTTCTGCAACTATGCCGCAGCACACGTGGCAGCACTCATGGCGATACGATTTGTAGAGCGTGTCCATCCGGATCACGCACCTGGAATCCCTTGGTGAAGCCCAGCGATTTGTCAGGAAACGTGACAACTGTCGATGAGACGAAGTGCGCTGCTTCCCTCAAAGCTGCAGCGGCGGCCTCCACATCAGAAACAATCAGCGTCGTCTGCCAATGCCAGAGATCGGTCGGACGTGAGTCAACCGGGAACGGCCTTCCCGCAGTCGGCAGTTCATATTCCAGGAGCTCCACGCCGGGCGGAGACATCTTTGGAGTCAGGCCAGTCACACGGGCCCTCGCGCCAGGTAGGCTATCAAGGTATTGCTGCTCCATCCCCATGTTCAGCGTACCGCCTGCAACAGTCAGCCCGAGCAGATCACGGTAGAACTTAGTGCTGTTCTCCGTGCTGCGCACCGTTATGGCCGTATGATCAATGCCCATGAAAAGGCTCGCGCCGGGCTTCTTCCAGATCGGGTTGCCTTTCCCTTCCGGAAACCAGAGCAATTCAAGGTTGTGCCCATCCGGATCGCGGAACTTGATCGCCTTGATGCCGGCAGCGGCTGGATTCGACATGGGAATCGTCTGTGGCCGAGGCGAAATCTGCCGGACGTGATGTTTCCGCAGTTGTGCCCAGGCCGCATCCATATCGCGCACGACGATGGCGACGTGTTGGAACCAGAGATCGTTGCTGTAGGACGGCACAGGAATCGGCTGCACATCCGGCGGCGCCAGGAACTGGATCAGCTCAAGCTGCTGCTCGCCCAGCTGCAGCTTGACCAGTCGCGCCCGTACACCAAAAATGCCCCAGAGCTGGTCGTATTCCGGTCCATCCACTTCCACATCGCTGATAATCTTGAACGTCAGCACATCGGAATAGAACGAGATGGACCGAACCATCTCCGATACGGTAAAGCCGATCGATCTCACAGCGGTCGCCGATGCCGTGCGGCTCTCTCCCGCCAGAGCCTGCATCGTCGGCAGGAACAGCAGCACCGCAAGGATCAGAGAGGTTCTGATGAGCCGGTTCCTGAGCAGCATAGCCTACCCCTGGCTGGAGGTCACCGGCTCTGCGGTCAGCCCCACAACCGGTTGAGCGACAGGATCCGAGATTGGGGCATGACCACGGACGGTCTGGAATTGGACGAGGTCTTTCGAGAAAATCACATCCAGCAGCCAGTCGAGCAGCACGCGAACTTTCTTTTCAATGCGCGGCAACTTACCGAGATAGACCACCCGCCACAAGGACCAGGCGATGACTCCGGAGAAATTGATGCCAAAAATTCTGGCGACGCCTGTGCGTCGCCCAATGGCCGCAAGCAGGCCGATAGTCTTGAATCGAAATGGTTGCTTCGCCGTCCCGCGAAAGGCCGCCGTGACATTGCGGGCTGCTACCGCAGCTTCACGCATCGCATGTTGTCCTGTCGGTGGATGAAACCCGCCTGTTAGCTGATCCGGAATCAAGGCACAGTCGCCCAACGCCCACACACCAGGCCAGTCCGGCACTTCAAGGGAATCGTTCACGAGCAAACGCCCCCCTTTCGTCTTGCAAGGCAGCGTGGCGAGTAACGGGTTGGGCGCGGTCCCAGCCGTCCAGACCAGCGTGTTTGTCGTCAGGTCGGTTCCGTCGCTCAAGCGGACATTGTCATCCGACATCTCGACGACTTTGACGTTGGTCCTGATTTCGACTCCGCGCTCCGACAACTTCTCGTGGGCATACCGTCCTAATTGCTCGCCGAGTTCGGGAAGAATCTCCGGGCCGGAATGCACGAGCACCAGGCGCAGCATGTCGGGCCGGAGATGCGGATAGAACGGGAGCGCCTCCCGGAGAAAATCGTTCATTCCGGCAATCGTTTCCACTCCGGCAAATCCGCCGCCCGCGACCACGAAGGTCAAGAGCAGCTTTCGTTCCGGAGCCGCGCATTCAAAGTTGGCTTCTTCCAGATGGGCAATCATGCGATTGCGAAGATAAATGGCATCGCCGAGTGTCTTCATCGTGAGGGCCCGTTCAGCCAGGCCGGGCAAACCGTAGAAGTTCGTGACCGATCCAAAGGCCAGTACCAGATGATCGTAAGGCATGATATGCCCATGGTGCGTCTCCCCATGGATCAGGCTGATCTGCCGCTGCGCCAAATTGATCGATTGCACCTCCCCGTGGAAGAACTCCACACGGCGCAGGAGCTTGCGAATCGGGTTGACGATGTTGGTCATGTCCAGGTCGCCGGAGGCGACTTCGTGCAGCATCGGGGTAAAGAGAAAGAAGTTCTCGCGGTTCACGAGTGTGATGCATACGTTCGAGTCCCGAGCCAGTGTTTTCTCGAACTCGATCGCGGCATACACGCCGCCGAAGCCTCCGCCCAGGATCACGACATGCTTCCGCCCAGGGACCACCTGGCAGGACCCTCTATGATCCACTTCATCCATTCGAGGAATCATGCATGCAGCCTTTCCAGAAGATGGTCTCCCACCCTCAATGCGTTGGCAATAATCGTGAGCGAGGGATTCACCGCTGAACTCGACACAAAGAAACTCGCATCGACGACATAGAGATTATCCAGATCGTGTGCTTTGCAGTTCACATCCAGAACAGACACCTTCGGATCGTGTCCGAACCGCACAGTCCCGCACTGGTGAGCGGTCCCAGCGATCGGGATCTTCTTGCCGAGATAGAGATGCGTCGGCAGCAAACGGTCTTCACAGCCGATATGATTGAGCATGCTCTTGAGCTTGGCAGCGAGACGTTGATGCGCTTCCAGATTGTTCTCTGTATAGGCCAGCGTGATCGTGCCGTCTTTCCCGACGAGCACGCGATTGTTTGGATCAGGCAGATCTTCCGAGGTCATCCAGAAGTCGAGCGAATGTTTCGCCATCGCATCGAGAGCCTTATCGGGGGCAAAGGCCGGCGCGCCGGCCCGAAGCGTATCCAAGTCCGACTTACCGATCATCGAAATGTGGCCCATCGGATAGTCCCACTCGGCCGAGGGAAAATAGAAATCATTCAAGCCGATGGTCTTCTGAAACACCGTCGGATTCGGCCGCTTGGAAATCGCGAGCATCGCCGAGTTGTTATGGCACATGTAGTGACGACCAACCATGCCGGAGGAATTTGCCAGGCCATTCGGATGTTTCTCGCTCGCGGACTTCAGCAACAACGCCGACGAGTTAATCGCGCCGGCTGAGACGACCACGATGCCGGCTGTGTAGGTTTCCTGTTGTCCGTTTCGTTCAACATCAACAGCGGTAACCTCTCGCCCCGCTGCGCTCGTCTCTAACCGAGTGACCAGTGCACCAGTGACCAATGACACATTGGGATACCGCAACGCCGGATCGACACAGACCACTTGCGAGTCGGCCTTGGCATTGACCAAACAGGGAAAACCGTCGCACGTATTGCAGCGGATGCAGGCGCTCTTTTCTTGTTGTTCCTCGTTCAGCATCACGCCGACCGGCAGGTGAAAGGGCTTGTAGCCGCACCTCTGCCAGTCGTTGTGGAGTTCCTGGATGCGAGGTTCGTGCGTAAGGGCTGGATACTTGTAGGGCGCGCTGGCCTTCGGTTCGGTCGGATCTTCTCCACGGTTGCCGTGCACGTAGTACAGATGTTCGGCCTGCGTGTAATAAGATTCGAGGTCGTCGTAGCGGATGGGCCATTCCGGAGAGATGCCGCCGTGATGCTTCACCTCGCCGAAATCTTCCTGGCGCATGCGCAGCAGGGCAGCCCCATAGACTTTGCTGTTTCCCCCGACGTTGTAATGAATGCCTGGGTGAAACGTGCCGCCATCCTTGTCGTACCAGGTCTCCTTGGCCTTGTACTTGTTGTCGATAAAGACAGTCTTGGAACTCCAGTTGTCCTTCTCGCGCGGCAAATAGCCGCCACGCTCTAAGAGAAGAATCTTCTTTCCCGACGGCGCCAGCTTGTAGGCCAGCGTGCCGCCACCTGGTCCAGTGCCGATGATGATCACGTCGTAGTGAGTGAACATGCCCCCTCCCTCGTACAGGAGGGAGTCGGTCCACAGACTGAGACCTTACAAACCAAGGGAAAGGGTGCCGCAGAAAAGGAAGATTAGGCGGATACAGTGACGCGATCGCAACGACCGACAATTCAGGCGAACAACCGCACGCCGGTTCGTGGCATAACAAGATGATTGCTGCCAGCCCCTGAAGAGTCCGATCGAGCGGTGGTGCTAGTCGCGCCTGGCTCGAAGGGCTTCTTTGAGCCTGGCTTTCGCAGCAGCGGAAAGCTGGGCGTCGGTTTGTGCGTGAGTCTCGGATGCTGCAAGCCGCGTGGCCTTCCGGAGGACCAACAGTTGCCGCCGGTATTGCGTGCACGCTTGGCATATCCAGTAATGGAGTTGTAGTTGAATTCTGGTCGAGAGCGGGAGTGACCGGTCCATGGATTCGGACGCGAGCCGTGTCACGTCGCGGCAGGGAAGAGTGATGCGGGCGAGTAAGCCTTTCACAGTGCTACGACAAGTCGTGGAACATTCTTGGCCAAGATCATAGCAGAGGATCGCCTCTGGCGCTACCGTTGACGCCGTCGTTCTTCTGTCGTGGGACCATGCTTATCCATGGTGGCTCCCCGGCGGAGCAGCCATCGAACGATGACGCGTGCTCTGGCACAGAGGATTTCTCGTTGTCGTGAAGCCCCGGTGCAGTCATAGGTCCAGGTTGGCCAAGAGTCAGCTGTGAAATCGCTCATGGCCTGACTCCAGCAATGTTCATCCTCATCCGATAGATCCCAGTCGATGCCGTGATATACAACGTCTTGGCGTCGTCGTCGCCCCAGGCCATGTTGTGGGGGTCTTCCGGCCCTTTGATGAGTCCGAGCTGCTTGCCCGCCGGCGAGATGATCCAAAGCCCGCCCGGTCCGGTCGAATACACATTGCCCTGTTGATCGACTTTCAATCCATCCAACGCATCGTCACCCGGCACATTGGTCATGTCGAAGAACAGCCTGCCGTTTGTGAGTGTGCAATCCGACTTTACGTCATAGCGCAGGATAACCTTTTTCTTGTCGTTCCAATTGTTCACATACAGAAACTCTTCGCCCGGGGAAAAGGCGAGTCCGTTGGGAGCATCTAGATCTGTACTTACAAGTTTCACCTGCCCGTCCTTAACGCAATAGACACCGCTGTAGGGCAGTTCCTTGCGCGGGTCATCGAAGACTTTCGGCAGACCGAACGGCGGATCGGTGAAAAACAGCGCGCCGTCGGAGCGGTATACAAGATCGTTGGGGCTGTTAAGGTGCTTGCCATCGTACCGCTCGGCCATCACGGTGATATTCCCGCGCGGTTCGACGCGGATGACGCGCCGGTTGCCATGTTGATTGATCGTGAGCCGTCCTTGGGGATCCAGCGTCAACCCGTTCGAGCCAGGTTGGTGATACTCTCCGACGTTGAAGCCGCTATAGCCACTCTTGGTCCGAAAGACGGAGACCTGCCCCTCAGGCGACCAGCGATAAATAGTATTAGCGTTGGGATCGCTGAAGAGGAGATACCCCGATATGCTGGTGTTGGCTGGGACCCACACCGGGCCTTCGGTGAACAGAAAGCCGCCAGCGAGTTTTTCAAGCTTGGCATCTGATGACACGATCGCATCGAGGGTCGGATCGACTCTGACAATATCGGTATCCACAAGCTGCGTTGGGCCAACCTTGGTTGCCTTGTAGAAGTCGAGTGTTGCCGAGCGCACCCAGATGAAATTGCCCGGAGGATTCGAGAGAGGTCCGTTGATGCCGAACACAGCCAGCTGAATCTTCTGATTCGGCCGAGCGTTCCTGGTGAGCACCACCCGGTTCGGCGCATTGAATCCCTTAATCAACTGTCCCCCAGGCTGGCCCAACACCAACGGTAACTTCCCATCGACCCACACCTCGGCATAGTCATCGACGGCAACCTCAAAGACGACGGTTGAGCCTGTTGAATCGAACGGCCCGATCTTCTCCGGGATCGTTACACTGATGCGATACCAATTGAAGCAGAGGCGTCCAGTGGATCGCCGCTCTTCCAACTGTGCCGGTTTCAGCATTTCCCATTTGGAATCATCGAAATCTACTGTGCCAGCATGGAGATCAATATCCTGTGTTCGATTCGGCGGACCGGACGGAGCGAGGTCTGCGCTGGGGCTATGATGATCGACATCGACGATCTTTACGTTGCTGTAACGCCATTGACCTTTGAGCAACCCGACGCCTTCGTCGGTCTTGAGATCGACAATGGCATCTGGCCTTACCCCCGGCGCATCTCCAGTCACCTGCGACCACGACGGGTTCCCCCCTGAGACAATCGTCGTCATCATGGCGAGCACCATCCATCTCTTCATCTTCCTACTCCCTCTCCATGCCGTTTGATTATCCGTCCCTCGATTCTGTAAAGGCTGGGAAGGGATTGGCCTCTACCGCGCGCATCGAACGAGCACATTCTGATCGTGCGCGCTCTGCGAGCGAGGAGGCCAACCCTCCCCAGCCCTCACCTTACCTTCACCACGTAATAATCGAACGGCGCCTCCACCTCCTTAAACCAATGCGGCACTCCGTTCGGAATAATCACCACGTCCCCCGGGACGAGCCTTCTCGCCTCACCACCGGTAACCGTCGGCGCGCGGAACTCGTGCGGCGCAATGGTCTTGGAGCCGACCGGCGTACCGCCGGTGATCAGCTCTGCCGAGCCCTTGAGAACGTAAACAATGTCCGTATCGAGTTCGTGGACTTCAACGACGCCCGCCTTGTCCCGATGGCTAGCGTGCACCATATAGTTTCTGGCTGCGTGCATCATATTTTCATCTTCACCGACCAGCACTGCGCCCTTCGCAAATGAGGCCGACACTTTGTCGCTTTCGATGTAGGTGACAGAAAGCGGCGTATGTCCATTGGTCATTCCGGCTATCTCCATGTTATCGAGAGATTTGGCACCGACAATGGCGAGTTCTTCATCCTGCTGAGCACTGACTGCCCCACTGACCCCAATCGCCCCCACGACCTTGCCCTCCCATTCAAGCGGAATGCCGCCCTGCAATGGCGTGAAGTTCTGAAGATCGCTTCCGAGCGTGACCATCGAGGTGCGTCCCCCCTTGATCGCATCTTCAAAGACCTTCGTGGGCTTCTTAAAGAGAGCTGAAGTGCGCGCTTTGCCGATGGCAATGTTCGCACTAGCGGCAAAGGTCTGATCCAACCGTTCCACAGCCAGCAAATTCCCGCCGTCATCGACGATGGCAATCGAACCTCCAGGCGCGTTGACACGTTTCGCTTCAGCCACTGTCGCTGCAATAACTTTCTTGGCGCCCTCCAGTGTAAGGCCACGCTTATCCGATACCGATTCAGCTTGTAGAAGCGCCGCCATTCCCAGTACTGTGATTCCTGCTGCAAACGCGAGTATATGTTTCATGCTGTTCTCCCTTTCTTCAGCTGTCGTCGTTCCGATCAACAATTCATGCGATGTGTCTCGTTCATCTGGTTTATTGGGTTTCCCTGACTTAAACCAGAGAAACCAAACAAACCAGATCAACCAGATAAACGTTACTACTGCGGGCCGTCGGCTACGGTTTCGTGAATGATGCAGCCACGGCTGCTCCTGCTATCGCGATGTCCTCATCCTGCCCCGGTGTTTCTCCACTGACGCCGATGGCGCCAATCACTTTTCCATCAACGATGATAGGCACGCCACCCTGCAGAGCTACTGCTCCATGCAAGGCCAAGGCAGAAACGCGTCCGTTCTTCACTTGATCCTCGAAGACTTTGCTGGGCCGGCGATAGATTGCCGCTGTTCTTGCTTTGTCGATACCGACATTCACGCTGGCGACTTGCGTATCGTCTAGTCGCTCCAGGAGCAACAGCGATCCGCCCTCGTCGACCACTGCAATGACCACTCGTACGCCTTCAGCCTTCGCCTTGGCTTCAGCCACAGCAGCGACTTTCTTGGCCCCCTCCAACGTGAGAGCCGTTTTCTCAATCAACTGAGCCTGGACCGTCGTAGCGAGCAAGACCATGCCCATCGTCAGACTTACGGTGAGGTTCGTCGCCATCACTCCGTCTCCTTCTTGTCGGTGGATCAACGGCTCGGAGGGACGGGGGAGATGTGTGACACACCTCCCCCGTCCCAACCAAAAGGCTCCATTTACCGGCTCATCGCCATGCTGTCTGATTGCGTGCGCTCTCCAGACGCCGTAACGATCGGGGTCGGAAACGAGGCCTCACCCAACAACGCTTCGGCGAACGAGCACCATGTCTGAACCTTGGCGACATCGTGGATATATGACGGCAGTGCGATCTTACGATTCGTTTTGCCATCTTTAATCTTCTGCTGATTCAGGAGATAGACGTTCCCTTTGGAGTCCACCACCTGCCAATGTGGTGCAGGAGTATCCGGAATCTTGTAATCGTCCGACACTGTCAAGATGTCCGTGTTTCCTTGACGAGAATGGGATGCCGTGCCCGTGTTTGCCTTCACCCCCTCGAACTTCGTCGTAGTGTGGGCATCAGCCGCAAACCCATTCGCGGCAGTGAATAATCCTGCTGCAGCGACCATTGATAACAATCCGAGCTTGAGAGAACCTTTCACGCTCATGACAACCCTCCTATTGTGTGGTTATCGCACAGTGCTGATTGCACTCAGCGTCGCGGGATATCCGCTCTGCCCGTTGGTCGTGTACATGCGCCATTGCTTACAAACAATCCTTGAATGACATGAAGTGTGGCAGAGCTGCTGGGATGGAGAGAGTAGGCCGTCAACGGGACATGGAGCTGGTGGCGCGGAAGAACGAAGGAATCAATGCATGTAGTTACAACAGAAGATACAGCGTGTGATGTTGTGGTGATAGAGCTTCGCACAGAGGACGCGATGGGCGCCGCAGATCCGCACGTAGCATTCAGCTGCGAGCAGCATGCCGAATAGCGGGGCGGTGAGGTACACCCAGAAGTCGGTCCAGAGATGTGCGGGTATCGCGGAGGCAAAGCTGCGCGCCGGATTCATGCTCATGCCGGAGAGCGGAGCTTCAACCGTGATGTACACCGCGACGAGCACTCCCGCAAAGACACCGGTCCAGGCGTTCAGCTTTGTTTGGTTCGATGCGATCAGCACGACGAGCATGAGCCAAAATGAGATACTCGCTTCTGCAGCGAAAGCCATGCCGGCTCCGCCGAGCCCCGGTACTGTCACGACGTAATTGACGGTCGGATGTTCAATCACCATCCCAATAGCCATTGCCGCTACGAGCAGCCCGATCAACCCGCCGACGAATTGCGCGAGCACGTAGAAGAGCGCATCCAGACCGTGAATCTTTCCAAGCCGGAAGAAAGTCACTGTAACGGCAGGATTGAGATGCGCCCCGGATCGTTTTCCCCATGGAGAATAGATAATCCCGATTGCCGTGAGCCCCATGGCAGTTCCGATTAACACTCGTCGAATGACCGGATCGGGCAGCAGTTGATGGAGCGGCGAATAGGGATATTCGAGCAGCGAGGTCACGACGGCCGCGGAGATCATAAAGATGCCGAGGCCAGCCGCCTCCATCAGATACTCAGGCCAATGTTCTCGCACCACTTCAGATGGCGCCCGCATAGGTGCACGTTCCTCTCTTAGCACCCACACGTCTTGGTACCGTGACGTGTGAGGCCGGACGAGATGCAACTGCATACCGAATCCGCGTCGAGTCGGAACCTCGATAGCCGGGGCTCAGCCGGATCTCTTCAGCCGTTTCATGGCAGGGTCGGCAGCGCCATCGGGTAATCGTCATGGTGCCTTTCTCATCCTCAATGACCTGACTGCTGGTGCTCACCATGGCCCAATGACAAGTTGGACAACGCATGGCCTCCTCCTTCATGGTCTTCTGACCGCCATTAGTGGCTAGTCGGATGGCGCGGTTAGGTTCAGCGCGTCCAGCCGCAGCCGCCATTCCAGAAACTCCACGTGCTGATAGAGCCACCAGCACGTGACACGGAAACGGAATTCCTGTACGGCGCGGTGGCTGCGTTGCATGGTCCGGTAGATTGTCGTCTTCATTGGTCCCCTCACACACGTGCGCATGGGTCGCGCAGGTGTGTCGAGTCTTACAGCGTGACCGCACTGCGCGTTGATGTATGCAAAGACTGCCGTAACGACTAGCGAGACGGAGCAGCACTAGACCGGAGCGCGATGACGGCAGGAACAGAATCTTGCAGGCCAGCTAATGCCTCTTGAGCCTGCTCGACGTAGTAGGCCCAGTCGCGATGGGCATATCGAACGAGCACACGCTGGTATAGCGCCCGTGCTTCCGTCAGATGCCCGGCCTCGACCATGACCGCCGCAGCCCTGAGAGTGCAGGCGGCGCCAAGCGCGTTGGGATCGACCACCGTACGGAGCGGTTGGCTTAGCACGTGGTCTCCCAACACCTTCATCCAGGACAGGGGTTTAGTTCCCGCGAGCAGCACGTGCTCGAACTGGTCGATGATTTGGGCCAACTCCGTGGGGTCAGTGGTGACGAGACACTGCTGATAGCGCGTCCACAATGACATGATGGGTGGTGGAGCTTCTGCTGTTGGTTGCTCAAACAAAGACATGCCATGGCAACCACCGAGGAGGATTGTGAGAAGACAGATACTCCAGCGCATGCACATCTGTCGACGGCATGTGCGTGACCTTACACAGATTGAGGAGAAACGAAAAGTGAAGAGGGCTATTGAATCTGGGCCAGAACCAGGGAAGATGGCGCTAATACTCCGCTTCGTATCGTCCAGCATCCAGCAACTGCGGCATGCAAAAGGGCTCCTGGAAGATCCACCGTGCCACGACGAGTTTCGCGATATCCAAGTCGTTTTTTCCACCTCGTGCGCCTGAGATCGAGATCACTTTGGCATCGAGGAATTCACATGTCAGTTCCAGGAGTATGTCCAAGCCATTGCGCTCGGGCATGACAATGTCTGTGATAACCAAATCCGTCGGTCTGAGTCGGTAGAGCTCAAGCCCGCTTGAAGGTGGGTCGAGTAAACCGTATAAGAACAATAGACGTATCAAGTCGGTCGAATCTGATGCCTTTGCCCTCAGATGGGATGAGAAGGAGACGGCGCAGTTCGCGCGATGAGGACTCGTCTTCCACACTGTAGGGTTCTACCTCCGTAGGAGCCTTCCGACGATATTTACACTCTGTCAGGCCTCGCACATAAGAACTCTTCGGTCTTTCTTTTGAAAACATAGACAAAATCCAACTGGCACTCCGCTTGCTCACGGCTCCTCACCTGTCGGCTGCACTCAACTCGTCTCGGTAATTACACAGCACACGTACTCGCATGTGCGTGAGATGCGCATCACTGCCACGAGGCCTGAGAACTACCGATGGAAGAAACTCTAGTTACACCAAGGAGAGAACCATGAACAGTACTAAGAAAGCCTTGTGGTTTTTGCTGGCAGTGGGACTGTCATTGGCAACATCGGTTGAGTCGAGTCACGCCCTATCCAGTTTTGGCAGACAGACCGACCAGGCCTGCCAGGCCTTTAACGGGACAACCCCCTTTGCTGATAATAGTTGCGCGCTCTGCCACACCTCGAACAATCCTTCCACATCGGATCTCAACCAGAACGGCCAGTTCTTCAATGGCAACAACCTGACGGCTATCTGCCCGGTGAGCAATGTCGCTCCTATCTCGAATGCCGGGCCGAACCAGAGCGTGACGACCGCAACGACCGTCACTCTCAACGGCAGTGGCTCCAGCGATGCGGATGGCAATCCCTTGACCTACCTCTGGTCATTCGTGTCTCTTCCAGCCGGCAGCGGCGCGACCTTGACCGGTCCCACCACAGTGAGGCCGACATTTCTCGCGGACAGGACCGGCCAGTATATCGTTCAACTGATCGTCAACGACGGAGTGGTGAGCAGCACACCTGCCAGGGTGACGATAACAACCACGCCAGGCAATACCGCGCCCGTGGCAAATGCCGGACCCGACCAGACGGTGCAAGTGGGTGCGTTGGTCACATTGAACGGCAGCGGTTCCAGCGATGTGGACGGCAATCCCCTGACCTACCAGTGGATGTTCCTGTCTGTGCCGCCTGGCAGCACCGCCCAGCTGCGGAACCCGACCACCGCCATGCCGACCTTTGTGGCCAGCATCGCAGGCCAATATGTGATCAAACTGCTCGTCAACGATGGGACGGTGACGAGCCTCCAGGACACCGTGACCATTACGACGACTGGTGGGAACACGGCGCCGGTCGCCAATGCAGGACCGGATCAATCAGTGCAGGTGAGCGCGACGGTCACGCTAAGCGGCAGTGGTTCGAACGACGCGGATCGGAATCCCTTGACCTACGACTGGTCATTCGCCTCGGTGCCACCAGGCAGCACGGCAACCCTGTCGAATCCCACAGCCGTCGGTCCATCCTTTGTGGCCGACAAGGCGGGCCCATACGTGGCCCAACTCATCGTCAACGATGGGACGATGAACAGCACACCGGATACCATCACTATTACTGTAGCGACAGGTAACACCGCGCCGGTCGCCAATGCAGGACCGGATCAAACCGTGGCCGTGAATGCGTCAGTAATCCTGGACGGTAACGCTTCGACCGATGCGGATCGGAACGCCCTGACCTATCAATGGGCGTTGACATCCAAACCAGCCGGTAGTGCGGCGACTCTGGCGAATCCCGGCACAGCGATGCCCAGGTTTACGGCCGATGTGGCAGGCCAATATATCGGTCAACTGATCGTCAACGATGGCACGGTGAATAGCGCACCAGATACCGTGATCATCACGGCTGGAGCCGGCAATACTGCGCCGGTGGCAAATGCCGGAACGGATCAGACCGTCGCAATCGGGACCACCGTCGTCCTGGACGGTACAGCCTCGCGCGATGCCGATGGGAATCCTTTGATCTGGAAATGGGCGTTGACGAGTAAACCGACCGGAAGCAGCACGCTGTTGTCCGATCCTACAGCGGCCAGAGCATCCTTCCTCGTGGATACGGGTGGAGAATACGTGGCACAACTGATCGTCAATGACGGGAAGGTCGACAGTCCCCCCGCGACGGTCATGATCAAAACACAGGTTATGCCACCGGCACGCGGGATCTATATCAGCAGAGCCAGATGGAATACTGAGACAGGGAAACTCAAGGTGGCAGGCCGGGCGCCCAATGGAACCACCGTCGAGATTCTCGATGCCGATACAGGCACGCTAATTGCGACTGGCGAAACTGGGCGCCATGGCCGGTTTAGACTCTATGTGACTGTCCAGGTTGCACCCTGTGCTCTTGTCGCCAAAGCCAACGGGTTGACGAGCGTGCGAACTCCGATGGCCGGCGCCCCTGCCTCATGCGGCAATGTCAAGCCTCCTCGAAACGATGACGAAGATGACGAGAAAGAGGACAAACGCAAATCAGGCTCCAAGGAAAACCACGCGCGCGACGGCAAGTCGCTGCTGAAGCAGAACAGGCAGGATAGGTAGACCATCTTCCCACCATCCACGAATGCGATCGAGGAGGCTCTCCGATCAGAGCCTCTTCGATCGGGCCTGGAAATGAACGTGAATCCAAATAAGAAGATTTCCCGTAGTGTGTGCTGAGGTGCGCTGTTCCTTTAACCGGGTCAAACCGCAAGGAGGTCGTTATGCAGACGATGCGACGTATCGGAATCATAGGGCTAGGCATTGCGTTGGTGGGTGGGCTCAGCGGAGCACCGGTCTTCGCTGCGGACAAACCGATGGAGGACGGGTCGAAGATTATGATCACATCTCCCAAGAATGGGGACAAAGTCGGCGACAGTTTTGAATTGAAGTACGAGTTGACCAAAGGCTCCCAAGCGGCCCATGCCCACGTGTTCGTGGACAATGAGTATCAGAAGGGGTTTACCGGATCGTTTAAGGGCCTGGCCAAGGGGATGCACCAGATCACTGTGACTGGCGCCACGAAGGACCATGCACTCGTCGCGGCCTCTCAGACCATCACCGTCGACGTGCAGTAGCGCTGCAACCGGCTATCATCAAGGCACTGGGGCCTCCTGCAATGGAGGCCCTGGTGCGCCGCATGTTCACAAACCGTTTCAACCCTTTCGCAAATAGCCGCTTTGTTCAAACAGCAAGGCTTTCTTCTCCAACTAGGATAGCAACGGAAGGGATGGAGTCTAGGGTATAGCTAAACGTGGGACTGGGGGCAGGATCAGCTTATCGTGCGGATTTTGTTTACGCTACCTAGCCCGCATTATTCACGAGAGTTCGTGACGAAACCACCGAGACGCCACGCGAGACGGGTGCGCGGAGCCGCGAGGGAGGGAGGCATACTTGAAACAGTATGTCGACCGACTGAGCGGCGAGCCCGCCCGCCGTCAGGCTTGTCACAGCGGCGTATCGGCGGTTGCAGTAGAAGTCTTCGTGAATAATGCGGGCTAGCTAACTCGTGTTCTCCTGATCGGCAGGAATGATGTTCAGAGAACAGAATTCACCGCGTCAATGAGCAGGGATACCAGGCCCGATCCTCTCTAGGATGATCTGTTTAATCTGCGAGGCAAACCGCTTGGAGACTTCCACGTTTTGCAAGTAATGCCCGGTTTCTGACACGGTAGAGGTGATAGGCGGTTCTTGGGAAGTGATCGTTGCTTCGAATATGACGGCAGTCATCTTGCCAGGCTTGCCGGTTTTGGGCTGCAGGACGTAGACGTCCTTGATCGAAACCTTGGGAGCGACTTCAACATCCGCAATAGATGGTACAGAACGAACTTTCCCTTTGTCGGAGGAACTACGGTCTCCCTCGACGAGTTTGATGATAGGATCGGAAGTGAATTCGCTCCGAATTTGTCGCTCAACCGAACCCTTTGATTTCTCCGCTTCCTGCATCTTGCTGTCGAGAACCGGCGGGACGAGGCTCACGTAGATCGGGTCGTTCGGTCGCCGTTTTGGAGCAATGCTGAGGCCTTCGATTTGCTCCACTTTTCTGGTTCTTCGCTGCTCTGTCATCTGCTGAGCCGGTACCTGGCGTTTCGCCTTCGAGTCTTGTGTATATTGAGTCGACGTCTGCCCATCATAGTCTGTCTCGTTCGCGACAGCCTTGCTGCCCTGCCCGTCGGCCCTGTAGACCTTCGATGTGTTGGTCCCCCCTGTGCAGGCAGTCATGGCAAGGCAGACCATGACAAGGCAGCCGGGAATCAGGACGGACTTCGGTCGACGTGGCGTCTTGGACATTGCCTGTATTCCTCCTGAATGGATTGAGTTATCGGGAGTGGAAACCTTCTCGGCTCTTGGCAACAACATGCGCTAAGTGTAGCAGCAACCGGAACCACCTCGAACTTCTTGAAAATCCAATGGTTTGCAGTACTACGCTGCAAAAGTTGATCGAGATGCCGGCGGTGCCATCCACCGAAACAGAACCGAGAGGCCATCAGAAGGGATGCGACTGCAGACAGGGAGTCAGGACTGGAGGAGCGAAAGAAGAGAATTGGGAGTCAATGAAAAGGGTCAGATTTATGTGGCCTCAACAGATAATCGATCCGTTCAAGCTTCACCACTGGCATAATCACGCCGAGGCCCTCTTGGTCATGCGAGAAATCGTACAGCAACGACTCCTCCGGAATGAGCCGCCCGGTCATGGCTACGATGATATCGACCGGCTCACCTCGCGCCAACCGTAGTTCGAGTTCGTCCCGTAGCGGCGCTGAGGCCTTTGCCACAAGATCACCCTCAACATACTCATACTTGAATCGCACAACACCCCACCTCGTCGGCGTAAACTCGGGGCCGAGGGCCACGTGAAATCCACCTGCCTCCGCGTCATACCGGGACAATTCACCGAACCAGACAAAGGTGATGAGTTGAGTCAAGACAGGATTGCCTGCACGCTTGGCATCACGCTCCCGGTTCAACCTGAATAATCGTTCGTCACGTTCAGGGTTATGGTGGCCGTGGCCATATACCAGGCCCCAGTCCGGTGGGCTTGTATCGAGTGCGTCAAGAAACTGCTCAATCGACCGAGGATCAATCAAAATGTGGGAGTCAGGCGGCAGGATCCTATGGAGATCCTTGGGCGCGATCGTCAGTAGTGGTCTGACGCCGAGAGTGTCTTCTGCCCATCCTTCTCCAACCGGCCCCACAGTCAGGAATAGTGCGACGATGCCCCAGAGAACCAACATGGGATAGGGATTACTCGGTTGCACCAGCGACAGCCCGCTCAAAACCTGCACGAAGATCAGTGACTGCCTGCTGGTCACCCATGACCACTCCACATTCAAGCAACAGTGCCAGCCGAGGATTGGGATCGATGCGGCGCAAGTCCTGGCGGCTGAATCCACCGGATGCAATGACCTTTTGATAGGTGCCCAGCCAGGATTCAGTTATGGCACGCAGCCCGGCATCGGTCGGTTTCATCCGGCCGAGCCTTACCTCATTGAGCAATTTGATGAGAGGGTCGGACTGATAGATCGTGGTAATCGCACGCTGTAGGCCTTGATCGCCGGACTCCATGGTCAATTTGTGGAGCAGGAACCGGAGCCGCGCGGGTCGCCGCAACTTCCGCAAGCGCCTCCGCCATTCCCCGGCAATACCCAGCCATCTGTGCCGCCGACACCGAACGAAGAAATCTGTTTCTCCAACTTCGTGGCTTTACACTTTGGGCAGGCAGCGCTCGTTGAGCCATAGACCAACAGCTCGAACCGATGATTGCATTCTCCGCAGACATATTCGAAGATAGGCATGGCTTGTATTCCCCCTCTTGAGGACTATTATAAGGATCGAGCCGGCCACTTCGCAATCTGCCAGGAGGCTGAGGAGTCTTATGTACCAAGAAGAAAAAACCTTTACCTTTCGGTTCAGCCTGGAAGCCTCATTCCCTGACGAGTATGAAGGTGATGCGGAGCACCATGCCTGGGTCCAGGAGTGGGAAGCGCTGATCAAACCCGACCTGCTCAAGGCACTCTTCGAGTCATTGCGTCAACACCGGGCTTGGCACACACATGTACGCAATCGCGGGAAGTCTCCTGCCGATGAAATAGAAATCGTCCTTGCGAGGGACTTTTCCAAACCTCAAGGATTCAGTCTCACGTCATGACACCCCCGCCCCTCGGTGTGTATCTCCATATCCCCTTCTGCCGACAGCGATGTGACTTCTGTGCCTTCTACCTTGAAATCCATCGAGGGGACCGCGCGGAGGCTTTTGTCCGATCCCTCGTTCAAGAAATTCGGCTGTCGGCACAAGAACATGTGGCCGCTGGCCGTACCGTGCAGTCGGTCTATCTTGGGGGTGGCACACCGACGGCGCTCGCCACGAGTCAGCTCCTCGCGATCCTGTCAGAGATTCGCGCGCATTTCGCTCTTGTCTCAAACTGTGAAATCACCGTTGAGGCGCACCCCTCTACGATTTCCGAGCAGGATCACATACAACTACTTGAGGCCGGGGTCACCAGAATCAGTTTCGGCGCAGAATCGATGGAGGATAGCGAACTGAATCTGATCGGACGGCCCGGTACCGTCCACGAGACTATTAGGGCAGTTGGTCGGGCTAAAGCGGCCGGGTTTACCAATGTCAACCTCGATGTGATGTATGGGCTCCCCAACCAAAGCCTGGAAGACTGGCGGCAGACGCTCGCTCACTGTCTCTCCCTTGAACCGACACACCTCTCTTGCTATGCCTTGACAGTCGAAGAAGATACGAAACTGGCTACCGACATCCGGCGAGGGCGGAGTCCGGCCCCAGACGAAGGCCTGCAGATTGACATGGACAAGGCCGCAGAACAGATACTCGACGACGCCGGCTATGAACGGTATGAGGTATCGAACTACGCTAAACCCGGCTATGCCTGCCGACACAACTTGCTCTACTGGACCAACGGCGAATATCTTGGGTTGGGCCCGAGCGCACAGTCCTATCTGGGCGGAACAAGATTCGGAAACGTTGCCGACCTTGCAGCCTACAATGCATCACTCACGGGAAGCCGATTGCCTATTGAAGATCGCACCAGGCTCTCAGAAGAGGAACAACTCCGCGATGCCGTAATTTTTGGCCTGCGACTCATTCAAGGAATTCCCACATGCCACCTACATCAACATGCGGCAAATTATGGACTTTCATCTGTCACCGCACAGTTACTCGCAGCCCGGTTGATCGAAAAAGACGGTGAGCGCAGCAGACTATCGCCACAAGGTCGCCTTTTTGCTGACACGATCGCCGAGCAGTTGTACTAGCAGCACTCTGGTTTATTTGGTTCATTTGGTCTGTTTGGTTTGTCTGGTTCGCCCGGTTCAACCAAACAAACGAGACAAACCAAACAAACCTGTTTCCGCGCCTGCACTACACACGTTGACTTTGCCTTTCGGTCGGGTGGACACTGATCGGAGATCACGGCGGAGTTGCCATGCCAGTCAATATGGATCCTGCGAAGAAACGGAGAAGACAGCCGGTGCCACCGGAGGCAGACTCATCTCAGCCTGAGACGGAACAGGCTATACCGAAGCAACCGGTTCAGTTTGGTGAAGAGACGGAAGAGGACCGGGCGAAAGCTCTGGCAGATGCGGAGTCGAAGAATCTGTGGGAAGCCACGGAGGTCATCGACATGGATAAGTTCTGAGGCAGAGACCTGCGCGGGAAAAGCGAGACGCGCAGAATCAAAGCTTGAAAACCGCACTCCTCACGCGCTGGATGCTCAAAAAGTCCACGGTTCTCACCCGCCCAGCCCAAGCGCGCCAAGACGCGCTGTTCCTCGGGCAAGGCTGTAACGAACTATCACTTCATAAGGAGTGGGTGGGATGATCCCAACTGCGCGCATCTTTCCAATCCATCGTTTCTTTTTCAAGGGTAGCCTAGTCGATCCTCGAGTGCGCGCGTCGAACGAGCACATTCCGATCGCGCGCGTTGCGCGAGCACGAGGATCGTCCCAGCTACCCCGTCATTTTTCAGCATCCAGCTAGGCCGGCAGGAAGAAAAAGGCAATAGCCAGCATCAGGTAGACCCCGACCAACATTGCACCTTCCATCCAGTTCGATTCTCCGTCCATTGCCACGAACCCTACAACCAAAACTGACATCGTCACAGCAGCCACTTCGAATGGCGTGAAGATCAAATCCAATGGCGCCCCGAATAGATAACTGGCAAAGACAAGCAACGGTGCAACGAGCAATGCAATCTGCAGGCTAGATCCCACGGCAATACCATAGGCGAGGTCCATCTTGTTTTTTACCGCCACCATCACCGCCGTGGAATGTTCTGCCGCATTGCCGACCAGGGCGACGAGAATGACCCCGACGAAGACTTGCGTCAGCCCGAGTCGATGGGCAGCAGGCTCAAGCGCGCTGATCAGCATTTCGCTCATCAGGGCCACAAGACAGGTCACCACCGTCAGCACAGTAACCGAAGCGCGCTTGCTCCAGGGCTGCTCCCCGAGGTCCGAGGCACTATGAGAATCTCCGGCAAAAAGATGCCGATGAGTCCTCAAGGTAAACAAGAGGCTTAGCGCGTAAATAATGAATAATATTAATGATATTACTAGGCTTAAATCCTTCTCGGCCGCAGCGCCTCGATCGGAGGCAGTGAAATGAAAAAGAGCAGGAATGATGAGCCCCACGGCAGCGAGAAGCAAAAGACTGGCGCCCATCCCGGCCGCGGTTTGATTAAACTTCTGCCGCTCGTATTTTATTCCACCGGCAAACATCGAGACTCCGAGTACGAGTAATATGTTACCGATGATCGAGCCGGTAAGAGAAGCTTTCACAACATCGTGAAGGCCCTCGCGGAGGGCCACCAGTGCAATAATCAATTCCGCGGCATTACCGAGCGAGGCATTGAGCAACGCGCCAACGCCGGCGCCGACATGGGTTGTCAAATGTTCTGTGGCCCGCCCCAACAGGCCCGCCAGCGGAATAATGGCAAGTCCAGCTGATACAAAGACCAGCAGTGGATCGGCTCGCAGGACTTCGAGCACGACGGTCACAGGAACAAAGATGAGCAGGAAATCAAGCCACGACGTGAAGAGATATCGCACGCGCAAACCCTAACATGACCGTGAAACTTTGTCGATGAATCGACTCCGAGCACCCCACGCGCTGTTCTACCCCTTTCACCTATGCCACCCGGATACCTTGGCACGGCTCCTGACTCGCTTTGCCTCCGTCCATTTCCGCGACTTCATGGCCCTGCAATTGACCCCTATGTCCGGGATGACCGCCTTTCAAGAGCGGATGGGCCTGAGTTTCCCGGACCTCGTCGAGGCCGGACGCCTCGTGCAAGGCTATGATGTCAGCGGACCCCTACCACCGGCAGTGGCAGCCGCCGTCGATCGCGACCTTCAGGATCCCCTTTGGCGCGCGATCTTTCACATGGCACTTTGCCGGGACCGTCGATTCCAACGAGGACTCTTCGAGCCATCCCACAGTCTTCGTGTCGGCGACCGTCTCGTGCCAGGCCCTGCTGTACTCCTGCGCCTCATGGACGGCTCATTCGGACGGCAAGCCTATGACCTCGACCTAGTGAGAGCTTTCTCGAAGAGCGGCGGGACCCTGGCCGACGGACACTACTTTGAATATGGCCTCGCCCTTCTCAAGACATCAGCTTCTCTCGTCTATACTCAGACATTGGCCCTGGCTCACCAGATCCAGCCGGTCACAGACTCTCGCGCTCATTTTGCGCTCTACGCGCAATCCTGCTTCCGCGAAAATTGGCCGAGAATCAACCATCTGCTTATCCGGACAGGCTATTAAAAATTCCGGCGAGTCTGCTAGAATCGGCCCCCATGGCTGGCACAAAAACACCCTTCGCACCCCCTGTCCCGACAGAGAGCACCAGTGTCGACACTGGTGCTCAAGTCGACGCGCGGGTGGTTGTGTTCAACTGCGAGTGCCATACCTACGACCAGGTAATTACGCTCTTTTGCCAACACATTCCAGGCATGAACGCCACGAAGGCCTTTGAGCTGGCATGGAAGATCGACCATGATGGAGAAGCCGTCGTGTTCGAAGGAACACTGGCACAGGCGGAAGAGATCGCAGGGAAACTGGCGGGAGGGGGGCTGCGAGTGGCAGTGCAATAATCGCCGCTTACTACTTCTTGTGTTTCTTCTTGGCGTTCTTCTTGAGATTCTTCTTGGGCTTCTTTGCTGTTGCTTTCGCTGGTCGCGCTTTTGGTTTTGCTTTCGGCTCGGGCTTAGCTTCCCCCTTCACGATGGCTGGACGCGCGATCGCTTTCGCAGATATGTGTTTGGCGGGAGCGTGCTTCGCAGGCGAAGTTTTCTTGCCGTGACTTCCAGACCCACCCTTGACTGGCTTCCCTTCGGCGAGTTGGGCCTGAAGCTTGTGCGTCGCGGAAGTTTTATTCAATTTCGTCACCATATCACCGCTATAAATCCGCACTTGATAGAGCTCTAAGAGCTTCCCGATAGCCTTCTGATCTCCTTTCTTCGCGGCATTCAACAACCGGCGGCGATGGTTCATCTCCTCTTCTTCAGTATGGGAAGCAGCCCGTCGTTCCATGTCCACCCTTTCATTCTACGGGGGTCTGATATCCCGCGCGGGGCGCAGCATACCCGAAATTACCAATTTCTTCTAGCGCCTTTTTATAGACGGCCGCGAGGAGGGAGCTGTTTCCGTTACCTTGACAATGGAGAAGTCGCTTTGATAACGTGTTGAAATTGTTTAATCTCTTGGCCATATCAGGAGTCTCGATGCAGGTCAAAATCAATGGCAAGGCAGAAGAGATTTCAGGGGGGTCGGTCCTCGACCTGCTCCAAGCCAAGAAGATTGAACCGCAAATGGTTGCGGTTGAAGTCAACGATACCATGGTAGACCGGGATCATCTTGCCACGACCCACCTGAACGAGGGCGATCGGGTCGAGTTCTTGTTTTATATGGGAGGTGGACGGTGACGATGACCCTGCACAAAGACATCACCGAACTTATCGGGCGTACTCCCCTCGTTCGCCTGAATCGATTGTCGCCTGCCGGCGGGGCGACAATCTACGGGAAAGTCGAATTCTTCAATCCTGGTGGTAGTGTCAAGGATCGAATCTGCCTGAACATGATCAACGAAGCGGAACGACTGGGAAAGCTGCAGCCGGGCGGTACAATCGTCGAACCGACCAGCGGAAACACCGGGATCGGACTGGCATTGGTGGCTGCGGTCCGAGGCTATAAGCTGATCCTCGTGATGCCAGAGAGCATGAGCATGGAACGGGCGAGTCTTTTGTCCTCTTACGGCGCTCAGCTTGTCTTAACACCTGCTTGGGAAGGCATGAAGGGTTCGATCCGCGAGGCGGAGAGCCTCATCGCACAAAATCCGTCGTACTTTATGCCGGATCAGTTTTCCAATCCGGCCAATCCAGCCATGCATAAGAAGACCACGGCGCTTGAGATTCTCGACTCGCTCGATGGACAGATCGACGCGTTCGTGGCGGCGGTCGGTACGGGCGGAACCATTACCGGATGTGGGGAATTGTTCAAAGAAAAGAATCCCTCTGTAAAAGTGATTGCGGTTGAACCGGCCGGATCGCCTGTCTTATCAGGTGGAGACCCAGGGCCCCATAAGATTCAGGGCATCGGAGCGGGGTTCATTCCGAAAGTATTGAACCGGTCTATTCTCGATCGTGTCATGACGGTGACCGACGACGAGGCCTATCAAACGGCCAAGCAGCTTTCGAAGAAGGAAGGTCTCCTGGTGGGAATTTCCGCTGGAGCCAACGTATTCGCTGCACAGAAAGTGGCCCAAGAACTTGGGCCAGGTAAGAACGTGGTCACGATCTTATGCGACACAGGCGAGCGGTATCTCAGTATAGAAAAGTATTTTAACATTTGACGTGAGGGGTCAGGCGTAAGGGGTAAGGCGAAAGATCACGGATATGGCGTTTTGCGCTCCTACACGCCTCACGTTTTACGCCTAACGGAATTGAGTGATGGAATTTACTGAAGATCAGATAAACAGATACAGCCGGCATATTCTTTTGCCTGAGGTCGGTGGCAAGGGGCAGAAGAAGATTGCCAAGGCCAAGATTCTCCTGGTCGGCGTGGGAGGCCTTGGATCGCCGGTGGCGCTCTATCTGGCTGCAGCCGGTATCGGCACCATCGGCCTCATCGATAGCGATGTCGTAGACCTGACCAATCTTCACCGACAGATTCTTCACCATACATCGGACGTAGGCCGCCCCAAGGTCCTCTCGGGGAAAGAAAAGATCCAATCGTTGAATCCTGACGTGCAGGTCTCGATGTACGAAGAACGGCTGACCGCCGGCAATGCGCTGAAGATCATCAGCGGGTATGATGTCATCATTGACGGGGTCGATAGCTTCACAGCTAAGTTCCTGATCAACGATGCGTGTTTCTTCGCCGGCAAGCCGTTAGTCCACGGCGGCATCCTGCGTTTCGATGGCCGCGTGACGACCATTGTGCCAAAGCAATCCGCCTGTTATCGTTGTATCTTCAAGACTCCGCCGCCGCCCGGGCTGGTTGCCTCCTGCCAGGAGGCGGGGGTGATCGGCGTGTTAGCGGGCATCATTGGAACGATCCAGGCGACTGAGGCCTTGAAACTCATTCTGGGTATCGGCCATCCTCTCACCAATCGATTCCTGGATTTTGATGCGCGCAAGACACAGTTCAGAGAAATCAACGTGAAGCGCAATCCTGACTGCGCGCTCTGCGGAGCGCACCCGACGATTACTGAATTGTTTGATGACGGCGATCCGTTTGCCGGCTGTGCCGTCCGGCCGTAGCTATTGATGAACGAGGTGACATCACCATGGCGACCATGAAAGCGCTAGTGTGCCGCGAGTGCGGCAAAGAATACCCGACAAAGGCAATCCATGTCTGCGAAATGTGCTTCGGCCCCCTCGAGGTGAAGTACAACTACGAGGAGATCAAGAAGGGCATTTCCCGCAAGAAAATCCAGGACGGACCAGACAGTATCTGGCGCTATGCCGATCTCCTCCCGGTGCAGGGCCCGACATTTCTCGGCCCTCATGCTGGAATGACGCCGCTGGTCCGCGCCAAAAATCTTGGCGCCCATCTCGGACTGGACGAGCTCTATATTAAAAATGATACGGTCAACCATCCCACTCTCTCATTCAAAGATCGGGTGGTCGCAGTCGCCATCACTCGGGCTCGTGAGTTGGGATTTGAAACCATTGCCTGTGCCTCGACAGGCAATCTGGCCAATTCTGTCGCTGCCCATGCAGCTGCCGCTGGAATGCGAGCCTATGTCTTCATTCCCGGAGATTTGGAGGCGGCCAAGGTTCTTGGAAATTTGATCTATCGGCCGAACGTGGTCGAGGTCGAAGGCAACTACGACGACGTGAATCGCCTCTGCAGCGAAATCGCAGGAGAACATGGCTGGGCCTTCGTCAATATCAACATTCGCCCCTACTATGCGGAAGGTTCGAAGACGTTGGCCTACGAAACCGTGGAGCAACTCGGTTGGCGCACCCCCGACCAAGTGGTCATCCCGATGGCGTCCGGCTCACTCCTGACCAAGATCTGGAAGGGTCTCCATGAAATGAAGACCGTGGGTCTCATCGACGACGTGCGGACGAAGATCAACGGGGCGCAGGCGGAAGGCTGCTCTCCTATTTCAACGGCCTTCAAGTCCGGACGTGATTTCTTCAAGCCCGTAAAACCCAAGACCATTGCGAAGTCTCTGGCCATCGGCAATCCCGCCGACGGGTACTATGCCCTCAAAGCGACCGCCGAGAGCAAGGGCTCCATGGACATGGTTTCAGACGACGAAGTGGTGGAAGGAATCAAATTGTTGGCACAAACCGAAGGAATTTTTGCAGAGACCGCCGGCGGCGTGACAATCGGTGTGCTCCAGAAGCTGGTGAAGCAAGGCACGATCAAGAAAAGCGATGTGACAGTTGCCTATATCACAGGGAATGGACTGAAGACGCAGGAGGCTGTGATCGATGCGGTGGGACGGCCTCATCGCATTCAGCCAAGCCTTGTCAGTTTTGAGCAGACCTTTAAGGTGGGGAAACACGGGGGTGGTGACGCATGATTAAGGTTCGCATTCCAACCCCGCTCCGTTCTCTGACGAAGGGGCAGGGAGAGGTCCAGGCCCAGGCCATGAGTATCGCCGAAATGATCGACAACTTGAACGCCTCCCACCCCGGGATTAAGGATCGCCTCTGCGACGAGACCGGAGAGCTACGCCGGTTCGTGAATATTTATGTCAATGAGGAAGATATCCGGTTCCTCAAGGGCAAAGAAACCTCGCTCAAAGACGGCGACGAAGTCTCGATCGTGCCAGCCATTGCAGGAGGCTCATCATGCCGAACATGAAATTTCACATCCGATTCCCAGAAGACAAGATCAAAGAGCCGATCATTTATCAGATCGGTCACGAATTCAAAGTCATTACCAACGTCAGACGAGCCGACGTTCGTGAAACCACCGGATGGATGGACCTCGAACTGGTAGGGGACAGTACGGAGATAGAACGGGCGATCGCAGGCCTTCGCAAGAAGGGCGTCATCGTCGACCCGATCGAATTGAATGTCGTGGAATAACCCGTCAGGGGTTAGCAGGCTGTTGACAAAGTCCGCCAGCGGCGTTCTCAGAGTACGCTTCGCCTCGTCGCTTGCTGCGGCCTTGCTGGACGGCCTTTCTGAACAGCCTGCGATGGCTTCTGAACGGATCTGTGAGTATCCGCGCCTTCTGTTTCTGTCATGCTCAATTAGTTTGTCAACACCCTGTTAGGGGTGAGGCGTAAGGGGCAAGAGGAAGCTAACCCTCAGAGGATCCGTCGCCTGACGTCTGACGTTTCACGCCTTACGGGAAAGAACATGGAACTCACTGAACCACAGATTCAACGGTATAGCCGGCAGATTCTTCTCGGCGAGGTGGGCGGCAAGGGCCAGATGAAGCTGCGGCAGGCAAAGGTCTTGCTCATCGGCGCCGGGGGGCTCGGCTCTCCTGCCGGACTCTATCTTGCCGCCGCCGGTGTCGGCACCATCGGCCTGGTCGATGGCGACGTCGTTGACCTCTCAAACTTACAGAGACAAATCCTGCATTCCACTGCTACAGTCGGCACGCCAAAAGTGGAATCGGGCAAGAAAACCCTCACGGCCATCAATCCTGAGATCACGGTCAATACCTATCACCAGTTAGTCGATACGGGCAACATCCTCCCGCTCCTCAAGGATTACGACGTCGTGCTGGATGGATCCGATAACTTTTCGACACGTTTTCTCGTGAACGATGCCTGTTTTTTTGCCAAGAAGACGCTCATTTCTGCCAGCATGTTCCGCTTCGAAGGTCAGCTCACGACGATCAAACCCCATGCCGGCTACCCCTGCTACCGCTGTCTCTACCCGGAGCCACCACCAGCTGGACTCGTTCCCAATTGCCAAGAAGCTGGCGTCTTGGGAGCCCTCGCCGGAACCATGGGCATCCTTCAAGCATCGGAAGCAATTAAAGAAATTCTTGGCATCGGCGAAACCATGGCCGACCGCCTGCTCATCTACGACGCCTTGGAGATGAAATTCAGAAAAGTTCGCCGGCCCAAAGACCCGGCCTGCCGCCTCTGCGGACCGACGCCAACAATTACTGATCTGAAGAGTGACTATACTGTCACCTGCGCTATCTAATCGTGTCGGATCTCGTCATCCCTCAGCACATTCTCGACGACCTAGTTGCCCACGCAAGGGAACTCGATCCCTACGAATGTTGCGGGCTCATGGCCGGGATCAATGGAACGGTCACCTATGTCTATCGAATCACCAACATCGTCGCGCTGGAAGGGGCCGAAAAACTGTCTTCCTTCGACCCGGCAAAGGCCGCGCATCTGGAGCGACTTTCCCCGGCCGAGCGAGCCGAGATTGCCTTCGTAATGGATATGCAGGACTTTTCCGCCGCGAAGAAAGATATTCGAAACAAAGGGCTCGATCTGCAAGTGGTCTACCATTCCCATCCTCACGACCCGGCACGTCCCTCCATCACCGACATCAAAATCGCCACCGACTACGAAGAAATTTGGCCGAAGATCAACCTGCCTATCCCCAACTACCTACTCATTTCCCTCATGGAGAAGTCGAAGCCAGACATTCGTCTCTACAATATCAAGGGTGGAAATGTCACACCGGCAGAGATCACAACTCCGATATAAATTCGGTCTATCTCGTCAATTCAGTCTGCCTGGTCTATCTTGTCCATCGATGCGTTTGGCTAACTGGAGAACCGAGACGACATGATAGACCGAATAACCCTCTCCGGTATTTTCCCGTTTGTTTCTATTTGGCCTCAATGCAATAATGATGTTCTGATTGACCTCATACGCGGGAGTGTTCGGTAGGTCCTATATGCGTACGACCCTTCTCACTGGCTTCCTCACTCTTATTTTCCTCAGCCTCATGATTCACCCCGGCTTCGCCGAAGAGAAGAGCTTCTACAGTCCCGTCATTCATGTTGATAAGGAAAGTCACCGCATTATGATTTCCACATTTGGCTCCGTGTTCTGGATTGATGTTCCTGATGCAGCCAAGCCGCACATCGAGAAACTCCCCATATCAGGCCTTGCAGATTTCGTCGTCGAGATGAGAGGCGAAGGGCAGGCGCCACTCCTCAAGACGTGGAAGGTGAAATCTGGAGAGACAAGCTGCACCTACTTCGATGGAAAAACCTGCCGGTAACATTGCGGCGTGAGGGGGAGAGTGTCAGGGATAGCCAGACCTGAAAACTAGAGGACGTTCAAAAAGACTGTCCAGCGAGACCGCAACGAGAATCTTCCGGCTCCTCATCCCTCTCACAAGGGGAGTGGCCGAGGCTGCCCTTTACTGCGCGCATCGGACGAGCACATTCTTATCGTGCGCGTTCTGCGAGCAAGAAGAACTGTCTGCCTGCTCCCTCGAATCATTCTGAGGCCGCGCGTTGCGCGAGCACAGAAGATCATCAGGCTCCGCCCCCTCCCTGTTCTGCGAGCAAGAAGGGCACATGGACACTCCCCGCTCCCTTTTTCAACATCCTCATTATTCGCCGCTGCCGGCCATGTCGTCAATTAGCGGCCGATTGATATCGGTGCAACCGCAACAGATGGTATCGAAAAGGAGGTCGGCATTCGCAACAAAATTCTTCTCGTTGGTTAATTTGTCTGCGATGACCTGTGCGTAGCAGGTGTCGCAGAGCATCATCAGCCCCCGCGAGACGCCTACGGTTTTTCGTCCTGTGCTTCCAGCCATGGCAACCTAAACCGACCCTTTCTGCCTAGCCAGCCAAAAGTCTTCTGCTTCAAGATCGATTCCGCAGACCGCACATTCGTAGACCTGCTCACCGGCTGGAAGGTGGATTTCATTCCGATCGATCCGGCCGCGGCAGACATGATAAAATCGCCCGCGCGCATCCTCGTTATCCAACGGATCGCTTTCGTAGATCAGCACCATCGTCCGTACTCCCCCCTCAAGTGAATCGAAGTATACCGGTGAGCAAGTTCGACCTGCAACGGCCACCAATCCGTTAGCTGGTTTGTTTCGTTTATTTTGTTTGTTTGGTTTGTAGCACGGAAGAAACCGGACCAACCAGGCCACAACGTTGCAGGATGCTCAAAAAGCCGGCTTTCTCACCCGCCCAAGCAAGGCCGCAGCGAACTATTACTTAGTAAGGGATGACTGGAATGATCCCAACTGCACGCGTTTTCCTGATTCCTCGTTTCTTTGTCAAGGGTAACCTAGTCGATCCTCGATTGCGCGCGTCGAACGAGCACATTCCTATCGTGCGCGTTCCGCGAGCAGGAGGACGACTAGGTTACCCTTCCCATCCTTCTGAGGCCGCGCGTTGCGCGAGCACGGGGATCATCCCAGCCACCCCGTCCTTTTTTTCAGCATCTTGCCGCTACACCTGAAATTGAGCGTCATAGAGTCGCGCATACACCCCTTCATGGCCGATCAACGTCTCGTGCGTCCCGTCTTCGACGACACGCCCGTGGTCCACAACAATGATGCGGTCAACCCCTTGGATGGTGGAGAGTCGATGGGCAATGATGATCGTCGTCCGCCCTTTCGTCAGATCGTCCAGCGCCTCACGAATCTTGACCTCGGTCTCTGTGTCGATATTGGAGGTGGCCTCATCGAACATGACGATCGGAGGGTCCTTCAGAATGACACGGGCAATCGAAACACGCTGCCGTTGCCCGACGGAAAGTTTGACCCCACGCTCTCCGATCCAGGTGTCATACCCTTCCGGCAAAGCCATGATAAAGTCATGGGCTCGCGCCGCCTTCGCAGCCATCTCAATCTCGTCCTGCCCGGCCGATAGATCCCCATACAGAATGTTTTCTCTCACCGTCCCATTGAATAAGAATGGCTCTTGCTGAACCAGCCCGATTTGGCTTCGAAGAAAGGGCAAGGGCAGATCGCGGATATCGTACCCGTCGATGGTCACGGAGCCTTGGGTCACATCGTAGAATCGCATCAGCAGTTTGAGTGTCGTGCTCTTTCCTGCGCCGCTCGGGCCGACCAGCGCGACGCGTTCGCCCGCCTGAACGGATATTGTCACGTTTGTCAAAATCGGCGCATCGGCTCGATAATGAAACCCGACGCGATGAAAGGCGACTTCTCCCCGTAACCGAGCGGTTGGCGCAATCGCGTCAGGTCGATCCTGGACCTCCGGAACGAGATCGAGCACTTCGAACACCCGCTCACTTGCAGCCAACGCATGTTGGAGCATGTGATTCACAGAGTGGATCTGATTGATCGGCACATAGAAGAGCGCAAGGTATGAGATGAACATCACGAGTTCGCCCACGGAAAGACGGTGCTCCAGGACTTCGGCTGTGCCGAACCAGAGCACCATGGCCCCGCCCAGACTCCCGATCAGCATCATGCCAGGGGAGTAGTAGGACCAGAGGTACATGGCCTTCAACGTATCCTGGCGGCAACGATCACTTTTCCGATCAAACCGCTCCTGCTCATAGGACTGGCGATTGAAACCCATCGTCTCCCTGATGCCAGCCAACATGTCCTGCAACAGTGCATTCAGCTCCGCTGATCCTTTTCTGATCACCCGATAGTATCCGTGGACTCGCTTAGTAAAGAGCGCCGCGCCGACGACCAACAGAGGAATAGGCACGAGCGCCAATAGAGCCAACTTCCAGTTGAGCATGAACAGCATGGTCATGATCCCGATCAGCGTCAACCCCGCCGTAATGATTTCTTCCAGCCCGTCGACGAAGATGCGCTGCATATGCTCCGTGTCGTTCAACACCCGTGACATGATCTCGCCTGTTGGACGACTCTCATAAAACTTGATCGATAACCGCTGCAGTGCGGCAAATACCTGGACGTGCAAATCGTGGACGACTTGCTGCTCCAGCCCATTGTTCAACCGAATCCTCATAGACCCGCAGAGATTTCTCAGCACATAGGCGGCACAAAGCCCGAGAAATACCCAGAGCAGGAGCTGAGTCTGGCCCCCCTGAATTACATCGTCGATAATCACTTTAATCAGCCAGGGGGGGACCAGCTCGAACGCCGTCGCCAACCCTGCGAACAGGAAGGTGCCGACCACCATTGAACGGTGCGGGCTGAGGTACTGGAGCACTCGAAGGAGAGTTTTCACGAGCGCAGGATCTTCACGGCAAGTTAGATCACGGGGATGGGTTCATCTTGCCAGTACTTACTAAATTCGGGGAGTTGCGTGAGCGTGGACATATCGGTCATCCGGTCCAAGAATACTTTGCCGATGAGATGATCCATTTCGTGCTGGATACAGACGGCATAGAGCCCGGTCGCTTCGAAATCCATCGATTTGCCTTGACGGTCCAACGCCTTGACCCTTACGACCGACGGCCTCGTGACCTTTCCCCGCAGCCCATCCACACTTAAGCAGCCCTCCCAGTTTTCGACAAGCTCCGGGCCATAGAAGATAATCTTGGGATTGATGAGCACGGTCTGCGGAAATCCGTCTTCCCCTTCACAACCCATCACGACCAATTGAATCGAGCGTGATACCTGAGGTGCTGCCAACCCAATCCCCGGTTCAGCCAGCATCGTCTGCAGCAAATCGTCGATGAATTGCTGCATGTCATACGTGCGAATGTCGCGGGGATCGACCTTGGCCGCAACCTGCCTCAAGACTGGATTACCGAGCTTCGCAATGGTGAGCTTGGGCATAAAGGGCACCTACAATCTTTCTGTCGAAGAGTACGGCGCGATGGGGAACCGACAAAATATAACACAGCATTTTTCGCGCTCGCAAGACACAGCGAAGCTGGTTGATCCGGTTCGTTTTGTTTATTTGGTTGGTTTGGTTCATCTGGTTTGTCTCGACCAGCTCCTAGCGCACACGCGAAGGCCTTTTCGGATCCGAAAATTCGAAGCTATCCTTCTGGCTGTTCCACCATTCCACCCATTCAGTCGTCCACTCCTGACGGTCTTGCTTGGTCGACGTCTCCCAATCGTGAAACTCCGTTTCATGTCGCGTGAGAATCCAAAGCGACTGCACCGCTGAGAGTCCGACAAAACGTTCCTCGTCGGCAATCATCCCGATCAGAATCGGCACCACTGCCTTTTCTCTGATATACCGCGCTTCAAACGCAGCGGCCTTCCGAATCGATGAATTCTGGTCCTTTGCCATCACCTCGATCGCGTCTACCGCTTTCGCCGAATCCAATCGGACGGCTACCCGCAATGCATGTTCGCGCACCCGCGGGATTTCGTTCACCTCCTTGGCTGCTGCCACAAGGGCCGGAACTGCCGAGGTGGCTTTCAACATCGAAATTGTTTCGATGGCGTTATACCGAATGCGCGGTCCTGGCATAGTCAGACCTTTGACCAGGACCGGCACGGCTGGCTCGCCGAGATGCACGAATTCTCCCATCGCCCAAAACTCCTGTGCACCCTCCAGCAACGGCAGCAGTGCTTCTGCCCTTTGAATCTCTTGAGGAGTCAGCGGCTTCGTATTCTGTGGGACGGATTCTGCCGGGAGATCCTGCCCCTTTGGCGGCGCTTCGTAGGGCACCTGAACCGGGATCGCCCACCCTTTCCCTATCGGCTCAGCCCACAGGGTCTGAGCCATTCCGAACGTCAGCGACATCAGGACGATTACCCACCGACAGACACTTCGTTGCTGCACGATCATCCCCTTTCTTTCATTTCGCCATGACTCGCATCGCGCCGATGGACGATTTCGCACGATACCGATAAGACCACCAACAATGGGGCCGGACTTATGTGAGATCCTGCAAGGATGGACTCGCGGGCGGAATCCCACGGGACGAAACCACCGGGCACAGGCTCAACAGGCTGCGGAAAAACTATAATGAGGCCAGCCGCACTTTTATAGTCTGTATATCTGGGATAGGAGAGAACCGTCCCGCAGGATGCTCAAAAAGGCCGCTCTCGTCGTTCGTGAAACGTCCGAGTCCGGAAACGAACGACGCTTCACGGGTTCGATCGAGCTGCTGGCGGACTTTTTCAGCATCCTGTTTAGAAGTCGAGCCCTACCTTGGCATTGGAGTCACGAAGATGCTTACGGACCCGGACTTGCTCATGGTGTTTACGCAATAACTGACGCCGAATGACATCACGATCTTCAGCCACAATGCGCACCAATCGATCGACATCTTCCGCATGCTCACGAACCAATTCGGACAACTTTGCCATTTGGCTTTCAAGGTGTTCTAACCGCCAGAGCGAATCTTTCCGGCTGTCCAGGGCCGGCTTCTGAGCCGCCTTCTGTTTTACAAGCGATGTGACCAGTACATCCCGCTTCATGCTTGCTCCTTTGCTCGAATACTCACAGTGACTTTCCCACTCTCCAGCGTAGTATCGTCTCAGATCCTCTCGATGTCAACGAGTCGCTTTCTTTCTATTTTCACAGCGTCCTGCTACAATTCGCCGCAATGGGGAACATTTTCACCATGGTGCTGGCGGGTGGGAAGGGCGAACGTCTTTACCCTCTCACCGAGCATCGAGCCAAGCCGGCAGTTCCCTTTGGTGGGAAATATCGCATTATCGACTTCACGCTCAGCAATTGCCTCAACTCCGGGCTTCGAAAAGTCGCGGTCCTTATCCAATACAAATCCCACTCACTTGACCGTCATATCCGCACGGGCTGGAACATCCTCAACGGCGAACTCGGCGAATTTATCGCCTCGATTCCACCCCAGCAACGCATCAGCGAAGAATGGTACCAAGGCACCGCCGACGCGGTCTACCAAAACCTGTTTCTCCTCGACAGCGAACAACCGGACTATGTCCTGATCCTTGCCGGCGACCATATCTACAAGATGAACTATATGGAAATGTTCCATTGGCTGCTTGCGAAAGGCGCCGATGCTGTGGTCGGCGCGATCGATATTCCGATCGAAGATGCCCATCGGTTCGGCGTGATCGGTGTGGATGAGGATTTTCGGATTACGGAATTCATCGAGAAACCGGCTCACCCGCCCTCGATCCCCAACGACCCGACCCATGCCTTTGGCTCGATGGGCATTTACCTGTTTCGCACCAACGTCCTCCGCGAGTATTTGATGGCCGACGCGCAGGAAGGCGGCAGTCACGACTTCGGGAAAAACATCATGCCAAAAATGATTCGAGATCGTCGCGTCTACGCCTACAAGTTTGTCGACGCGAACAAAAAGGACGTGAAGTATTGGCGGGATATCGGAACATTGGACGCATACTGGGAAGCGAACATGGATCTCGTCGCGGTGGATCCCCTCTTCAATCTCTACGACCAGCATTGGGCGATTCGAACCTACCAAGGGCAATTTGCACCGGCAAAATTCGTTTTCGCGCAAGACTATCAGGGCGGCAGGATGGGCGTGGCCCTGGATTCCATCGTCTGCGGCGGCTGCATCTTTTCCGGTGGCCGGGTGCAGAACTCAGTGCTTTCGCCGAACGTCCGTGTCCAGGACAATGCGGACGTTCGTGAATCGATCATCATGGAAAACGTCGTCATCGGCGCACACAGCCGGATCAGACGGGCCATCATCGACAAGGATGTCATCATCCCGCCTAACTCGGAAATCGGGTATGACCGGGAAGCCGACGCCAAGCGATTTACCGTCACCGAATCCGGCTTGGTCGTGATTGCAAAGGGAATGAAATTGCATGCCTCCCTCGATTCATCCGGTTGATCTGATTCTCGCTCTCCGCGACAAGCATTTGACCCCCGCCATTGTGTTCCTTACGTCGCGGCGCGCCTGCGACGAAGCGATGCAGGGCTTTGACCACAGCCAAATCCTCCTCCCGCCGATTCGTCAGCAAGCAATCGCCGCCGTGCTGGACAAGGTGATCGCCCAATATCCCAGCATCGCTGATCACCCGCTCATCCCAACCGTCCAGCGCATCGGCGTAGCCGCGCATCATGCAGGCCATCTCCCCTCATGGAAAATCGCGGTCGAAGAACTGATGCGTCATGGCTGCCTCGATGCCGTGTTTGCCACCACCACACTGGCCGCCGGAGTCGACTTTCCTGCCCGGACGGTCATCATCACGCAGTCCAGCATTCGCAAGTCTCGCGACTTCACGGACTTGACGATCGGCGAAGTGCAGCAGATTGCCGGCAGGGCAGGACGCCGGGGAAAAGATCTCGTTGGCTTCGCCATCGTGACCCCTTCCCCGTATATCGATCTTCATATACTGACCAAAGGTTTCACCGGCCATCCGGAAGCGATCAACAGCCAATTTCTCATCAGCTATCCCATGGTCCTCAACCTCCTGAAAGCGCATCCCCTGGATCAAATCCAACCGATTCTCGCCAAAAGCTTTGCACAATTCCAGCTCAACCAGCGCGCCGAGGTTTTGGAACGGAAGCTGGACGATCTGCACAACCAGATGGAGCCGTTCGGGCCGCGCGTCTGCACCGACTGGATCACAGAATGGCAAACCTTCGACCAGGTCCGCCGGCAGAAATCACACCGGGTCCCGGTCAGAAGGCACGAGCCACCGGAAGTCGCCGCACGATTTCATTTTCTCACTCCCGGTCGTGTGGTGGGGTTCGGCCGCAGCCGAGGCGTGGTCTTGCGGCAATATCGCAGCAAGGGACAGAAGAGCCCGATGATTACGGCGCTGCGTCTAGGCGGAGGCATTACCGAATCTCCCGCCTCTACAGTGACCGAAGTATCCGACCGTATCCTGGACTGTGTGGACGCGCCGGTCTATCCCTGGTGCACGCCGGAAAGCGTGGAAGAATTACTCCATCACCTGGAAGAGTTGCCCGGCAGGCTGCCGGAGCTTCCCATCCTGATTCCGAAGGATGATGAACCGATTCCAGACGCTATCGTGCAAACTCTGGGCGACTTTGCCTGCCCGACCTGCCCTTCGCGGTCTGCCTGTCAAAGAGACTATCCCCGCGCATCTAAACTTCGGCAGGAGCAGCACCGCCATCTCAAATCGATCCAGGCCCTGCGCACGAGTCTCTGGCACCGTTTCCAGGAGAAGATCGACGTCCTGCAACAGTTCGGGTATCTCACTCCGACAACACACCTGACAGCTGACGGCGAATGGGCCAGGCTCATCCGCATCGATCATTCGTTGCTTATCACGGAATTGATCCGGGCTGAGGCGTTTAACGGAGGCGATCCCGCGATGCTGGCCGCCGTGATGTCGAGCATCGCGCATGATGACGATCGACCCGGCGCTTTCCCGCGAGTCAGTTCCGGATTGGGCTCATTGCTCGGGCAAGTCCGAAAACTGGCCTCAGCACTTTCGCCGCATGAAGATCCACCTCTCTTGCGGGCCGACGTCGCCGCCGTGACAGAACGGTGGATCGGCGACCCCACACTCACCTGGATAGGTCTTTGCAAAAGCACGACGATGGCTGAAGGGGATATCTATCGTCTCTTGGCGCGAACCCTGGAATTCCTGTCACAACTGCACCAACTGAAGGACACACACCCGGGGTTGGCAGACACAGCCTCGCGCGCCATTGCTGCCCTCCGTCGTGGCGTGCTGGAGGAATTGCCATGAAGACGTCGCTCGCCGTTCGTGAAGCGTATCTCGTTCTTGGATTCGGACGCTTCACGCTTCACGCTTCACGATCAACGAAACAAAGATGACGACCCAAGAACTCGAACAACTCCTGGCACAACAACCGATCGCCCTCTTGCACCGCCTCGCACGAGGGCGTGTGCAGCGACATTTCCGCGCAGGCAAACGCCGGCTTATCGAAATCTTGTTACGCCATTCCGCCGAGAACCGTGCAGGCTTTGAATCCGACCTGATGACCTTGATCGGCGAACGCCAGGATCGCCCCGCTCCACCCGCATCTCGAATCATCGCCGCGCCGAAACCGAAGGCCGTGGCATCCAGGCGTCATACGGCACAGGGGCCGATCGAGCAGGATTCCCATGAACCGGCCATCACCCTGTCAAGCTGGTTGGAAGGGCTGGGAGTACCGAAGCCGCAGGCCTTTGTTCCGGACGCCTGGCAAGAAGACGCCATCACCAAACTCAAAGAAAGTGACGTGGTCGTGAGCGTCCCGACGGGAAGCGGAAAGACCTACGTCGCGATCGAAGCGGCTCGCCGCGCCATCGAGGAGAATCGGACCGTCATCTATACCTCTCCTCTCAAGGCTCTCTCGAATACGAAGTACACGGAGTTCTCAAGAATCTTCGGTCCAGACCAGGTCGGCATTCTGACCGGCGATCGGCGCGACAACGGGCAGGCGCCCCTGCTCATCATGACGACGGAAATCTTGCGGAATCTGCTCTATGACGCAGGAAGCGGTGAGATCGATATCCGGTTGGACACGCTTGGTCTCGTCATTTTGGACGAGTCGCAATATATCGCAGATCCGGAGCGGGGCGTCGTCTGGGAAGAGACGATCATCTTCTGCCCAAGTCAAGCGCGGCTGCTCTTGCTCTCTGCCTCAATCGGCAACCCGCATGATATTGCCGAGTGGCTTACCTCGATCAGACCGACTCCCTGCCACTTGATCCGCCACAGTACGCGCACCGTCCCGCTTCGGGCCGGCTACCTGCATCCGAACGGCAAACTTACCCCGCTCTTTCGCACCGTCGGAATCCCTCACGGCCATCCAAGTCACCTCCATCCGGAAGCCAAGCGGCTCTTTGCCCAATACGAGGACGAAACTCTCCCGACAGGCCGCAAGCGGTAGGCTTATCACTCTCCGTGTGCGGGACAGGCGGGACTCGAGAGAAAGGCGTGACGTGAAGCTCAGGGTTCACAGTTCCGAAATACTCAAATCCTCACCCGTCGCGCTTTTCCCGCTCGTCTCGCGTGTCGCGCGCCGTTATCCGCATCCTTTAGAACGTATAGTTGAGACTGGCAGTGAGCCCTTGGCGGAAGGATTGAAACTGGGTGAGGGGATATTCGGAAGAGCCGTTCACGCCGTGAAACGTCACATTCCCGTCAACCGCGTAGTTCCACCAGACACGGTAGCCGACATTGACGAAAAAATTCTTGACCAGCGCCAGTCGTAATCCGGCATCTGCATCGGCTCCAACTCCCCACCCCAACATCGAGATACTCGGATTTTGCTGGAGCGCATCGGGGCCGGACACTCTCAGGTGATGAATATCGTCGTTGTCGATGATGCTCAGAGGAATAAGAACTGCAGTTCCTATCACGCTTAATCGCCTGGTCAGTCGATATTCCGTAGAGGCTCCAGCGCGCAGCGAATACCAATTGGTGGTATTGGTGATAACTGTTTCCCCTTGATTGGTCACAGTTCCCACTGGAGGGCATGTGATACCCAGCGACACAGGCACGGCCGAATTGTCGCAGGCCACCTGCGCCACTCCCGTCGCTTCATATTTCGTATACCACCACTGAAACCCTCCAAACAGATCCAGCCAGCCGCGATGGTTTGGGTATTCCGCTATCCTAAAACCGCCGTCCGCATTCAGGTACCACATGCTGTTTCCTGATATGTCGCTATTGGTGCTCGAGAACAACCTCTGCCCTCCAACTGACCCATAATCGTTATCGGTCAGTCTTCCACCACCGATAGCAGCGCCACCTCCGTTGAGGCGTGCAAACCATCGCGATGTGAGCCAGACCGTCCCGGTCAGTTCAATCACATTCGTTCCAACATCTTCATAGGTAAGCTTTGACGTCGGATTCCCCAAGCCGGCAACGGAAGAGGCATTGTGCTTCCACCGCGTATCCCCAGTGCTGATCCAAGTGCCAATTGCGATGTCGAACTTGGGTCGTGATTCTGTGCCGGGATCCTGCGCCGCTGCATTCTGAACCGCGCATGCCAGACCTACGATTGTAAGTTTCCCACACAATACAGCGACCAAGGCCAACCGCATCCAGCAAATCACCGTTTTGCTCCCCCGCGTTGAATAATCACTGTGTCCACGCAACGCTCCAGGGTCTCAGGCATCACGCGTTGACAGGCGCCCCGGATCTCCTCCTCCACGAAGTGCTGCTGAAGATAGAGCGCCCACCACACCAACCACGATCCAATGAGAAAGGCGAGCACCGCCCCGACCGCCCATTGCACCACGAGCTTCGCCGTAGAGCAACCTCTCGGTGTAGCCTCGATAGCCGTGTCGTCTTTTGACAAAATTTGCAGATTTGGCATGGCAGCTGGCTCGCCAGTACGACGTAAGTGAATAGCCCGGACCATCCTACGGCAGATTTCGCCATCTGAACATTGTTTTCATTTTCTTGATTGAATCCGGCAGGACTTATCAAACCGCGTCGACGATTCCCGAACAATGGACGCAGAAGCCGGCCTTATCTGAACAGCCTCAACCGGCTGTCCAGCAATCATTCACTTTCGATCAGGCCGAATGCCTCATATGTCTGGACAGAAATATATCCTCTGTTACCGTTGGAACATCACCCTATGGCCTCAACTTTCATCATGAACAATCCGACAGGGGCAGTGACGTGGACGCCTCATGTCATTTATTAACCGAGTCCTCACAGCCTTGACCCTTGGCTCGCTCATGACGACTCCCTTCCTCTATGCCGCTGAGAGCTCACCGACCATCACCGTCGGCACTCAAGAAGTCGGACTCGCCGTCGGCTACATACTCCCCCATCGTCTCACGGAGGACCACATAACAAGAGGGCCCGGTCTTCATGCCCTCATGGATGATCACCATCACTGATCCGCTGGGGAGCAGCTGGTATCGGGGGCAGGTCTCCGTCGGGGCCGAGATGGTCTACATCCAGTTCCAGGAACCGATTCTCACGCACGGCGTCGGCTTCACCCCGAAAATCAAATACAGCTTCGTCGCATGGGATCGTATCCGACCCTATACCGAATTCGCCGGAGGTCCCTTTTGGAGCGATCTCACCGGAAAGATTCCTGAAGAGTCCGGGCAGTTCAACTTCATACTGTCAGCGGGATTCGGGGTCTCCTATTTCCTGACCGATCAAGTCGCGCTCAACATCGGCTATCGCTTTCAGCATATATCCAATGCTGGCACGAGTTACCCGAATATCGGACTCAATGCCAGCCTGCCCTTTGGCGGGTTTTCATTCTATTTCTGACTCAAGAGGAGGCAAGACGATGGGCCAGTTTCCCTCACGACCCTTGATCAGCATCGCCCTCGCCATGACGTTGGGCACCGGAGCCGGCTGTTCCCATTGGATCGAACTCGCTACACCCATAGAGTCCACTCCGCCTGCCAACACCACTGTAGCCACCGACGATCGAGTGCCTCTGCTGCTTGAAACGATACGGGTCACCCACAACGGCTCATCGATCGCGCCACCCGCCCTTCTTGAACGGCAGGTGCTCGGGGCCATCGAAGCGACGCGTCTGTTCTCTCAACATTTTCAGTCTGGACACTCTCAACCAGCTGCGGACCAGGCTCGCGTCACAGTACGCTTGTCGATCGACAATGTTGTGGAGCCCCATGCCGGACAAGCTGCCTGGCGTGGCTTCGTCATCAGCGCGTCGATGTTTACACTGGCGCCATTCATTTCGCTGAGGTACGACTACGCTGCAGAGATGTCGCTTGAGACGGAACGATGGGACGGGCAGATCAAGCGCTATCACGCCACGTCTCACGGATCAGCCCACTACAATCTGTTCGGCGCGAATCCGGAAGTCATCGAGCAGTTGAAAGGTCAGGTCACGGAGGTCTGTCTATCCTCCCTACTCAATCAGGTGATTCAGGACGCGCCCTTCTATCTTGCGAGCAAGGAGCACCCCCAGGACACCCCGATTCGCACCGTCTCGGTCGGAGTCCGCCGCTCGCTTCCACGTGCAATCCCCGTGTCTCAACCGATCGAAAAAACTTCTCCTCAATAGCCCTATCACGAATCACGAAACCGTGAAGCATAAAGTGGTCTCTCGCGAACGACGAGAGACCACTTACGGACACGAGTTAGGAACGACACTTCACGAACGACGAACAAAAGTGGTATCATGCGCCCGACACTCATCCAGGAGGCCGGCGTGGATCTTGATTCGTTCAGGCAGATGGTCGCAAAAAACCCACGGGGCTTTCTCGGCCGTTTCGGGCTCGGGAATAAACTTATTCAAGAAGGCGGGAGTCTCGAAGAGATCGTTGAGCACCTGACCGTCGCCACACAGCTTGACCCGACGCACGTGGCATCGCATCTGGCCCTGGGCCGCGCGCTCATCGGACTTGGCAAACACAATGAAGCCAGGCGGGTTCTCACGGCCGGCATTGACGCTGCTGTATCGGGCCGGTCCAACGGTGGACAGGACCTCGTGCCGGAACTGCAGCAGTTGCTTCGCACTCTCGGATAAATACGGCGGCACGACTAAGGGAGTCCGTCATGAATCTCGACGACGCCAGAAAACGTATTGATTCGGCTGTCACGCAGTATGGACAACATGCTGCTCCAGCGATCGATTTGGTCATGAGCGAAGTTCGGTCCGACATGGGCGCTGGCGCATTCAACGAACTGGTCG